>JANNUI010000280.1:0-3636 GCA_031395125.1 Chitinophagaceae bacterium
AAATAAACCCGGCCAATAAAAACCAATACAGGTTTGACGGGGAATGGCTGAACCTGGAAGAGCATAAAGCCAAACTGAAAGTAAAAGGGATACCTGTTAGCATTGGCAAAAAGATCTGGTGGAGCAAGTATGGACCAACGCTTAAAACAGATAAGGGAGTATTTGCCATCAGGGTTCCTGCACTCATGGACATAAAAGCGCTGGAACAGTGGTACCGGATGAATAAAGCCAAAAACTTTGCTGAATTCTATAAAGCACTCAGTATGGTAAACCTGCCGATGTTTAATATTACCTATGCTGACAGGTACGATACTATTTTTTATATCAGCAACGGGAAAATGCCGAGAAGGAACCCCGACCCGAAGTATAACTGGAAAAGCACATTGCCGGGAAATACATCTGCCACCCTGTGGACGGAGTTTAAACTCATCGGTGAATTACCACAATACATCAATCCGCCACCAGGTTATTTATTCAATACCAATCACTCACCCTTTCTTGCAACAGATACAAAGTATAACCTCGACAGGAACAAGTTTGACAAGGCTGACGGGTATGAAACGTATCATAACAACCGCAGCCAGCGGGTTACAGAATTAATAAACGGCGACAAAGTGGACTATGCCACTTTCAAGCGCATCAAGTTTGACCAGCAACTCCCGCAGCAACTGAAATACACGTATGGCATAGACAGTATGCTGAATTTAAATGCCACTGATTATCCTGCCCTCAGAGATGTGATTACCAACTTCCAGGGCTGGGACAGAAAAGCCGTGACTACCAGCAAAGGCGCCGCTGTATTCCTGGTTACTTATTATTACCTCGCCGAAAGACTAAAGGGAGTTCCTTCAAGACAGATCAGCAAAGTGGAAGCGGTGGAAACGTACCAGTATATCTATGATCACATGATGAAGAATTTTAGTAAAACCGATCTGATGCTTGGGGATGTACAGAAATTAGTTCGTGGCGATGATGTCCGCCCGGCCTGGGGCTTCCCGGATGTGCTCACACCTTCATTTTCTGAGCCCTATATAAATGGGATGCGTAAAGTAACCGGCGGTGATGCTTATATCTGCTTTGTCCGGTATCCGAAAGATGGCAGCTTGCCGAAAATTGAATCGGTAAACACTTTTGGCGCATCAATGAATCCCGCTTCTCCGCACTTTAAGGACCAGATGATGATGTTCCAGGCACAGCAGACCAAGCCGATGACATTGGATAAGACTGAAGTATTAAAAAATGCAAAGAAGGTCTATCATCCCCAATAGCAGGTGCTGTTTTCAGCTTAACTTGCGGTCATGATTGATTATTTGCAGGGACTCAATGAGCAGCAGCGGGAAGCAGTATTACACATTGACGGGCCTTTGATGATAGTGGCCGGGGCCGGCAGCGGAAAAACAAAAGTACTCACCACAAGGGTTATCCACCTGATGGCAAATGGCGTGGATGCTTTCAATATTTTGGCGCTGACATTTACCAACAAGGCTGCCAAAGAGATGAAGGAAAGAGTGGAAAAAATTCTGGGAAATAACGAAGCCCGGAATTTATACATCGGCACTTTTCACTCTGTGTTTGCAAGGATCCTCCGCTTTGAAGCCGAAAAAATTGGTTACCCCCGCAACTTTACCATTTATGACACCGATGATGCAAAGAGTGTGGTGAAAACAGTTGTCAATGAACTGAATCTTGATGACAAACATTATAAACCCAATATTGTTTACAACCGGATTTCATCTTCGAAAAATGCACTGGTGGGGCCGGAAGAATACCGGAATGATTATGCTATTCAGCAGGAAGATATGCGCAGCAACCGCCCTGCTATAGCACAGATATATGATGCATACGCAAAGCGTTGTTTTAAAAACGGGGCGATGGACTTTGATGATTTGCTCATGAAGTTTTATGAATTGCTGAAAAATATCCCGGAGAGCCTGGCCAAATACCAGCGCAAGTTTAAATACATACTCATTGACGAATACCAGGACACCAACCCTGCTCAGTATGAGATCATCAAACTGCTGGGTGCCATGCATGAAAATGTGTGTGTGGTTGGGGATGATGCACAGAGTATTTACAGCTTTCGCGGGGCAACGATCCAGAACATCTTACAATTTCAAAAGGACTATGATGAAGTAAAGATCGTGAAGCTGGAACAGAATTACCGCAGCACCAAAAGCATCCTGCATGTGGCCAATGAAGTAATTAAAAACAATAAAAACCAGATCGAGAAAAATCTTTTTACCGAGAACAGCGAAGGTGAAAAGATAAAGCTGGTGCGGACGATGACGGATAATGACGAAGGAAAATTTGTGGCCGACAGCATACAGGAACAAAAACTCCGCAATCACTACAGCAATAAGGAATTTGCCATCCTTTACCGCACCAATGCTCAGAGCCGGGCTTTTGAAGAGGCATTGCGAAGAATGGGAATTGCCTATACTATTTACGGCGGAATCAGTTTTTACCAGCGAAAAGAGATAAAGGATATTGTCGCCTATCTCCGCATTATCGTCAACCCAAAAGATGAAGAGGCATTAAAACGTATTATCAATTACCCGGCAAGGGGTATTGGCAAGACAACGATCGATAAATTAGTATTAGCAGCAAACACGACCAATATCAGTATGTGGGAAGTGTTGGAACGGGCTAATGAATTTGGGTTCCGGGCCGGTACATTTACCGCCTTGCAGGATTTTGTGACGATGATAAAAAGCTTTGCCAGTATGCTGACCAAACAAAATGCCTATGAAGTGGCATTTCATGTGGGCAGGCAAACCAACCTCGTAAAAGAGCTGTTCAATGACAAGAGTACAGAAGGGGTGCAGCGGTATGAGAATATACAGGAACTGCTGAACTCCATTAAAGAATGGACTGAAAGCCCCGATAATGAGGATGGCGAGCTGGTGGACAAAAGTCTTGCTTCTTACTTACAGCAGATCACTCTTTTAACGGATGCTGATGAAAAAGACCCGGATGCCGACACGGTAAAACTGATGACCATACATGCAGCAAAAGGACTGGAGTTCAGCTGTGTCTTCGCAGCCGGACTGGAGGAAATGCTTTTCCCCAATGCCTTCGCCATTAATACAAGGGAAGAACTGGAAGAAGAAAGAAGGTTATTTTATGTGGTGGTGACAAGGGCCAAACAGCGACTTTGGGTTACCTATGCCAATACCCGTTATCGTTTCGGTCAACTGGTACAGAATGAACCCAGCCGGTTCATTGAAGAGATCCCCGAACAGTACATGGACAGAAGCTTTGCCGGTGGCGGGGCAAAAAACCAGGTTGGCGGAAGCAAGTGGGGAAAGACATCTGCTTTTGACCGGATGAAAGGAAAGTATGTGGATGACGGCGAGTCAGGATCTGCAAGGCAACAATCCGGAGCATATTATAATTCCGGTCCGGCAGCAGCCAAATCAACACCTTCTTATCTGCCGCCGAAAGGAATACCGCCAAAAGTAAAAGAACATATGCCCTCACCTGATTTTGAGGCAAGCAATACTTCTAATTTACAGCCGGGACAAAAAGTAGAACACCAGAAATTTGGCTTTGGTGAAGTGATGAAGATGGAAGGAGCAGCGCATAATCCAATAGCAACAGTGAAGTTTGATCAGAATGGGGAGAAGAAGATTATGC
>JANNUI010000296.1:0-3060 GCA_031395125.1 Chitinophagaceae bacterium
ACATTTCTACGTTGCCCTTCGTATCATATAAAAAACCATCTTTTATGAAGAAAGTATTTCTTTCCCTTTTGTTAGTAGTTGGAGTCAGCCTGGTATCTCCGGCACAAAAAACAGTAAACGACCCCAATGCCGAAAAAAGAACCGTCAGCAGTTTTCATGGTATTGATGTGGGCACCGGTATCGAACTCATACTCACGCAGGGCAGTACGGAAGAAGTGGCCGTAAGCGCCTCATCAATCGAATTCCGCGGCCGCATCGTCACCAAAGTGGAGAACGGTATCCTGAAGATCCACTATGAGACCAAAACAGGTGCTATCAACAAAAAAAATGAAACAAAAAGCCTGAAAGCTTATGTTTCTTACAAATCACTGGATAAACTGTATGCAAGGACCGGCGCAGAAGTGGAGATCACGGGGGTGCTGCAGGCATCATCGCTCGATATGAAAGCCAATACCGGCGCCGAGATAAGCGGCAAAGTGGATATCGGCACATTATCCGTGGACCAGAACACCGGTTCAAGGGTAACACTTACCGGTAAAGCAGACAAACTGGAAGCCGATGGCAGCACCGGCAGCCGGTTTGCAGGTGAGGATATGAGTACGAATACCTGCGATATAAGGGTGAGCACCGGCGCCAAAGTAACGGTGAATGCAGATAAAGAACTGCAGGTGAAAGCCAGCACCGGCGGCATGGTAAAATACAAAGGCAATGCCGGCATCAGGGAAATAAAGACCAACACCGGCGGAGTGGTTTCGAAAATTTAACTTCAACCAATAAAAGTTCAGAGATGAAAAAATTATTAATATCGGGTTTTGCCATGCTTTTGACAACAGGCCTTTTTGCGCAGCAGGTGAACGACTCCAACGCAGTAGTGCGGGATGCCAAAGATTTTCATGGCATCAGTGTTTCCGGCGCCTTTGATGTGTACCTCACCCAAAGCAATACAGAAGCTGTTGCCGTAAGCGCCACCGAAGAAAAATACAGGGCGAGGATCACGGTGGAGGTGAAAGCCGGCATTTTGCATGTGGGCTACGACAGCAAGGGCCTCAATTGGAGCAGCGGCAACAAAAAACTGAAAGCTTATATCTCTTTCAAGAACATCGACCGTCTGAAAGTAAGCGGCGCCTGTGATGTGTTCATTTCCGGCACACTGAAAGCTGATAACCTGGACATCGAACAATCCGGCGCCAGCGACCTGAAAGGGAAACTGGAGGTGAACAAACTTACTGTTGACCTGAGCGGCGCCTCGGATATCATCATAAACGGAACGGCCGCCCAGCTCTCCATCGAAGCCAGCGGCGCCAGCAGTTTCAAAGGATTTGACCTGGCAACCGAAACCTGCGATGCAAGAGCCAGCGGCGCCAGCGATATCAAAGTGACGGTGAACAAGGAACTTTCGGTGAATGCCAGCGGCGCCAGTGATATACGGTACCGGGGTAAAGGACTGATAAGGGATGTAAAAACCAGCGGTTCCAGCAGCGTATCCCGGGATGGTAAGAGTATTTAAACGCAAATACAGTTTCTCATAACATAGGGTATAGTCATGAAAAACGCTTCGTAGCACGGAGCGTTTTTTCTTTGGTGGCCACCCTGTATAAGCCTATCTTTGCGACCGCGAAGTAGAGCAGCGGTAGCTCGACGGGCTCATAACCCGTAGGTCGGGAGTTCGATCCTCCCCTTCGCAACAGAAGCCGCCCTTTGGGCGGTTTTTTTCTTTTTTTGGATCTGATGTTTTTGGGAGTCCTGACGCAGCAAAGCTGGTCAGGATGCAGAAAAGTAAAGCTTTTTCTGCATTCGATCCTCCCCTTCGCAACAAAGCAGTGCGGGACTTGTAGTCCCGCATTTTGTTTTTGCAGACTATCCGCATTTAGCAACCTCACCCCACCAAAACTCCAATTTTCGGGATCTCCGCTTCCCCTCTCCATATAGAGAGGGGCTGAAGTGTCTTCAATTTTGGGAATATTGGTGGGGTGAGGTCCAAGTATAAGAATAGAAGATAACTGGTTTCTTTAAGCGGAAAGTCAGGTTTTTCCATTGCCTCCGGCAATCCTTGCACAACAGGTTTTAATTTACTACCTTGTCCTGTCAACCAACTATTTAACCTAATCTATTTTATGAAAAAACTACTGTTCCTCTCTTTCACCCTTGCTTTTTTTGCCTCCTGCAAAAAAAATAAAGATGATACCTGCACGCTCAGCGCAACCGCTGTGGCCGGCAACCATAAGATAACGGGTGTCAGGTATAAAGCCTCACCTGCCGCGGCCGAAGTGGATTATTACAGCACTCTTTACACCGATCCCTGTGAAAGAGATGATGTATTCAACTTTAACTCAAACGGGACCTATATTTTCACAGATGCAGGCTTAAAATGTGTTCCGCCGAACGATGACAACGGGACATGGTCCCTCAGCGGCAATACTGTCACCATTGATGGTGATGCGGCAAATGTTGATGCTTTCAACTGTACAACCCTTACGGTGTCCATAACTGACTATTTTGTCGTCGGCGATAAGCTTATCATCGTATTCACCAGGCAATAAAGCAACAGTGATAAATAAAAGATTAAACCGGGTCAGCCCGGTTTTTTTGTGCAATTTTGCACCTCTTTTATGAAATCCGGCTTCGTCAGCATATTCGGCAGGCCCAATGCGGGCAAAAGCACCCTCCTCAATGCACTGTTGGGAGAGAAGCTGGCTATTGTGTCGCCCAAAGTGCAGACCACCCGCCACCGCATCAAAGGCATACTCACAGAAAAAGAATACCAGGTTGTTTTTTCCGACACCCCCGGCATCATCGAACCCAAATACCGGTTGCATCAAAAGATGATGGAAGCAGTGAAAAATGCCCTGGAAGATGCCGATGCGGTCCTGCTGCTGGTGGATGTAAAAGAAAACTGGCAGGAAGCCGATGCAATCTTCGCTGCGCTGAAACTGAAAGTGCCCGCCATCGTGGCCATCAACAAGATCGACCTGGCCAGCGAGTCAACCATAAAAGAGGCGGTTGATTTCTTTTCAGCAAAACCCTATTCTAAAAAACTGATCACCATCTCTGCCGCTTCTG
>JANNUI010000329.1:0-3813 GCA_031395125.1 Chitinophagaceae bacterium
CCAAAGCAAGAGGAGGATTATTTTGGTAGTCGCAGTCGGGGCTTCTTTTTGAATTTTGTGCCAATCCATTTAGTTTTTTGCTATCAAAGATGAGGAGAAAATCCTGCCAATAACAGGGGCTGTTTAAAAATTAACAAAAGACAACCTAATCAATCGTTTACAATACTTATCGGAAGTCAAATTTTCAAATATTTTTACCTTATCGGCTAATAAAATGCTCATGATACCGAAGCTTAAACGAACGCTATAATACTGAAGTTATATGTTGAAAATCAAAAAACAATCACCCTTTACTGCAATTATTATTGAAAAAAGAAAACAGATATATCTTTTTTCGCATACAATCCGTGGGTATCCGGGACGCTAAAAGCCTTAAAACCCGTGTCTCTTGCTTTTCTTTTCGGTGCCCGTTGAACGTATGATTGCTGACCAATGCAGGTATCGTATTCTTACGAAAATGGCGTTGGAACATTGAGGTTTTAATCCCTTCAGTTGCAGTTTATTTGCCAGCCTGATGTTTTCTATCAACAAATACCAGTTTCTTCGTAATTGTCCTTAGGATTTTCAACTTGTTTAAGTAAATTAGCATCGCTTTCTGAACATTCAGGACTTTGGACTAATGAGAAAACTCTGCTTTTTAAGTACCCTTGTACTTACTGTACTCGTTTGCAACACTGTGTCTGCACAAGACTTTTCTAACAAAGGAAAAGACTTTTGGGTGGCCTATGGCTACCACACAGTGATGGTAGGTGGCAATGCCCAGGAAATGGTTTTATATTTTGCAACAGACACGGCTACAAATATTACGATTACTATTCCCGCAACAGGGTATACTCAAACATTAACCACTCCGAACGGTAATAATGTCACTACTTCTGCACCAATACCCAAAATAGCTGGCCCTGGGGATGCCCGTTTACTTACCGAAGGAACACTCAATAAAGGGATACATATTACAAGCAACAGGGCAATGGTTGCTTACGCCCATATTTATAACGGAAACTGTTCGGGTGCAACTATTTTATATCCAACAAATACTTTAGGCAGGGAATGTTATTCGGTTAACTACAAAAACTGGTCGAATAATAATAATGCCAATTGCTGGTTTTATGTAATAGCAACTGATACTGGTACTACTACTATTGAAATTACACCTCAGGCAAATATTGCCGGGGTAGTTACTACCGGAGGGTGGATCGCAGGGAATACCTATACTGTTAACCTTACCCAGGGACAGATATATAATGTAATGGGTGTTTTGACCGGGGGAACCAACCCATTCACGGGAGTTGATCTTACCGGTTCAAAAATTGTAAGTGTCAATACGGGTAGCGGATGTAAAAAAATAGCTGTTTTTTCGGGCAGTGGCAGAATAAGTATCTCCTGCGATGCTCAAAGTTCTTCATCGGACAATTACATGGTGCAGGCCATGCCAAAAAATGCATGGGGGAAAAAATATCTTACTGTACAAGCCAATGGAAACCAGGCAAACAATATTTACAGGGTTTGCGTTTCAAATCCTGCTGCCATAGTCATGATAAATGGCGCTATAACCGGGTTGCCTTTAATTAATAATTTTTATTATGAGATACCCGCTACCAACCAGCCTCTGTTGATTGAGTCAGATAGCGCAATTATGGTAGCCCAGTATTTTACTTCACAAGGGGAATGTGGTAATAATACTCCCGGTGACCCGGAAGTGATTTACCTGAGCGCTGTGGAGCAGAACATAAACAAGGTATTGTGGAATGCAACACCCAATTTTGCCATTACTACCCACCATTTTAATGTAGTAATACCTAACACCGGTACAGCCCTGACTTCATTCAGGTTAGACGGGGCAGCGATTGGGGGATTTGTTACTCATCCTCAGGAACCGGGATATTCTTATCTCAGACAGGCTGTAGCCCCTGGTTTTCATATCATACAATCAGATTCTGGCTTTAATGCAATTGCTTACGGATACGGCACCTTTGAATCATACGGCTACAATGCCGGTACAAATATCAGGGACCTGTATCAGCAAATCGGCGTTACTACTGAATGGGGTATTGAGACTACGCCTTCTGTTTGTACAAATTCACCATTTAAATTTAAAGTATCGCTGCCTTATTGTGCCGATTCAATAACCTGGGATTTAAGTTTACTTCCCGGCCCTCCAGTACCGTCAATTATAACCATGGTGTATTCAACATGCACCCCGGGCGCCGGAGGCCCTGATTCATCAACCATTGTAAATGGAAAAACGATTAATTGGTATTCTTTACCATCGTATTATAGTTTTTCAACAGTTGGTGTTTTTCCTGTTAACATTCTTACCTATTCTCCGAACGGTGAATGCGGGACAGTGCAGGAAATTGATTTTGAATTAACCGTTTCCGACCCGCCTGTTGCAGATTTTACCTGGGTCAGCAACGGATGTGCAACCCAGCCTGTTCAGTTTATTGAAACCACGCCACAGGTACCTAAGCCAACCTATCGTTTCTGGTGGGATTTTGGAGACCCTCCCAGCGGGGCTGCTAATAACTCAACACTAAGAAACCCTATACACTTATTTTCGGGCCCGGGTACCTATACTGTAAAGTATGTTGCCATTACAACACCTGGCTGTTTTACCGATACAATTAGTCATCAGATAACGGTGGATGCGTTGCCGACGGCGCTGTTTTCTGTCAGCCCGCCTTTGTGCCCGAATGTACCTGTAACTTTTACAGATCAGTCAACACCTTCGGGTTCTTCCACACTGGCCCAGTGGACATGGGACTTCGGGGATGGTTCACCAATAGTAATAAGGACTACCAGCACCAATGAAGTACATACTTATATCGCACCAGGAACCTACAATGCCACCCTGCAGGTAGAGACCAGCACCGGTTGCCAAAGCACTGTGTTTACCTTCCCAGTGGTAATACTTCAGGATGGCACCATATCACTTTCTTCAGCCCCCGGTACAGATAACCAGACTGTATGCATCAACACCCCAATAACGAATATCACTTATACCGTAGGCGGAAGCAGTAACGGTGGCAGTGTGACAGGATTGCCTGCGGGTGTTACCGGAACTTATGCAGGAGGAGTCATCACCATTTCAGGCACACCTATTGTGGCCGGAACATTTATCTATACCGTTAATACCACCGGCCCCTGTGTGAACCCAACCACAACCGGAACCATTACTGTAACAGCAGATGGAACTGTAACACTGACATCGGCCCCCGGAACAGATAACCAGACCGTTTGTATCAATACAGCCATTACCGCCATTACTTATGCAGTAGGCGGAAGCGGAACAGGTGGCAGTGTGACAGGATTGCCAGCCGGCGTCACAGGATCATTTGCCGGCGGCGTGATCACCATTACCGGCACACCCACTGTAGCAGGCACATTCATTTATACCGTTAACACCACCGGCCCTTGTGTTAATCCAACCACAACCGGAACGATCACTGTAACAGCTGATGGAACTGTAACACTCACTTCAGCTCCCGGTACAGATAACCAGACTCTTTGTATCAATACACTGCTGACTCCTATAACCTATGCAGTTGGCGGTAGCGGAACAGGCGGCAGTGTGACTGGATTACCGCCCGGCGTAACCGGAACTTTTGCTGCTGGTGTGATCACTATCACAGGCACACCTACCTTAGCGGGAACATATATTTATACCGTCAGCACCACCGGCCCCTGTGTGAACCCCAGCACAACCGGAACAATTAATGTAACAGCAGATGGAACTGTAACACTTACTTCAGATCCGGGAACCGATAACCAGACACTTTGAATCAATACCCTGCATAAAACTAATACTTATGC
>JANNUI010000415.1:0-2028 GCA_031395125.1 Chitinophagaceae bacterium
ACTCCACCCGGTGCAAACAAAGCCCTCATCCTGGCTTTCTGGCCAAGGGTAAACAGGTTCATGCAGGCATCACTGGTCAGGTCCATATAGTTCATGTACATATCGCCATAAGGGCCATTGCCGCAGGTTACATTGATGGAATTCGGGCATTCAATATTGAATCCAGCCTGTTTCGGCGTATCAGCTACTCCATCGTCACCGCAATACTGGTCGCCCCAGATATGCCTCAGCCCCAGCCAGTGGCCGATCTCATGCACGGCGGTCTTGCCCATTTCATATCCCGTCTGGGTATTGATGGTGCCGAAAGCAGGGAATCCGATCACCACCCCATCCTTATTTTCCGCATCGCCGGGCACACTGGCATAGCCCGCCACCCGGTTCAGGTTGCAAACCCAGATATTGAGATAGCTTTTCGGGTCCCAGGCATCGTCGCCCATTTCTGAAGAGAACTTCATCTTATCATCAGCTTCCCATTCTTTGATGGGGCTGTATTTGCGGATAATACCGGTCGTTGCTCTTTTTTTCGGATCGGTTACGGCCAACTGGAATTCAATACTGCAATCAGCCGCCAGGGTCCTGAACCAGGCGGGAGTGTTGGTGGTATCGGCATTGCGGCGGCGGAAGCACTGATTCAGCGCTGTGATCTGGCTCATCACCTGCTCATTGCTTATTTTTTCTGAAGGATAATGATACAGGTTGTGTATCACTACTGGTATTCTGATGACGACATCCTGCATCCCTTCGCCACGGAGCATTTCCCCGGCCACTGCCTGTTGCCGTATAAATGATTCAATGTGGCTGATAGTTGAAGCCAGCAAAGAATTGTCTTGTATTCTTGTCTCCCGGTAAGGATGGGATGTGCAGTTCTTTTGTGCAGCCAGTTGGTTGGTAAAAGCCAATGCCCCAATCAGGAGAATAGTTCCCGCCTTCATAGTTTCCAAATCGTTTTGAGTTACGGCATGGCAATAATGTTACGGCCATGTGTCGTTCATGTGAGATTGGAATAAAAAAAAGGATAATCGGAAAACTAAAAGAGGCGTTCGAGGGATACGATTTAGGGGGGTCGGATTTTTAGAACAATGTTGAAGCTGTTGTAAATATAACTCATTTAATGAACTGTGCAAGAGCTTTTTGGAACGTAATTTCCCTATATCCTACTTTTCAGCATTAGCTTTAACAGCTATCTAAGTATTCTGCGCTTATTTTTGCTTTAAATCAATGTATTCGATGAATAAAATCCTTTTTGCTGTTGCCTTTTTTGGATTTGCTGCCTGCAAGAACGGGGACAAAGAAAACGGCACCGACCCTCTTCGTAATGCCCCCAAGATCATGAACTATTCCATCCTCAACCCTTTCCCGCATGATACCTCCTCATATACGCAAGGTCTTGTGATCTATAAGGGGGAACTGTATGAAGGGACGGGCAACTATAAATTTTCCAAACTGAAGAAAGTGGACCTGAAAACAGGAAAAGCCCTGCAGGAAATCTCATTGAACGACAAATACTTTGGTGAAGGCATTACTATCCTGAATGATACCGTTTACCAGCTTACCTGGAAAGAAGGTGTGGCGCTGGTTTATACGCTGAAGGATCTTAAACAAGTAAAAGAATTTAAACTGAATACCGAAGGCTGGGGACTGACGAACGACGGCAAACAACTGATCGCAAGCGATGGTTCCAGTACCCTGTATTATTATGATCCTGCCACTTTCAAACTGTTAAAGACACAGGATGTGACAGAAGCAGGCAATCTTTCCTATAACCTGAACGAACTGGAATTTATTGATGGGTATGTATATGCCAACCAGTACCAGGCACCATATATCTTTAAGATCGATCCTGCCACCGGCGCAATTGTAGCCAAAGCAGACCTGACCAGCATGTGGGACCGTATCAAAATCATTGACCCGGATGCGGAAGTTCCCAATGGCATTGCGTATGATGCTGCCACCAAGAAGATATATATAACAGGCAAGAGGTGGCCGGAGTTGTATGAGGTGCAGTTTAGTCAGTAGCCCCCTAAATCC
>JANNUI010000459.1:0-1719 GCA_031395125.1 Chitinophagaceae bacterium
TGCTTGCTTTTATTTCTATGTTTAAATAAGTCATACCATTTTTTAAAATTAAAATACGAATTACTGAAAATAAAAAAAGGTCTGCTGTTTTTAACAACAAACCTTTACAATTTTTTTAATCTAATCAGACAGCGATAGCAGCACGGCTTTCTATAAAAATACCAGAGCTTTCAAAATCGCCTTTACTAAATCTTGTGGCTCTCCAAACATGGTCTAATTCCACTCTGCAAATACATCCGTAACCTTCGTCAGTCAGTTTGTTCCAACTGCATTCGCGGTACAAATCTGTTACAATTTTGGAAGTAGCTTTTGGAAATGCAACCCAAAGTTTGGTTTCATCTTTTAAAGCAGGCATCACCTCTTTCAAAATACCGTTCAATTGATTTTCACTTACTGCAAACACCAGGGCAAAGTCAATCTTTCTGCTTTTGAGCAGAGGTGTTACGTTTTTTGCAAATGAAAGTTTACTAAACTGTTTTTCGATTGATGAGGGTAAGCCTTGAATTAAGAGATTTTTTTCTTCGGACAATTCTAATTTTTCAAAAAGTGTTTGTGACATATTGTGAAGAAATTTTAAAGGTTCCCTCAATTTCACCTGTAACAATGGCTCTATTGAGGAGTTTTCAAATCAAGGGGACTGCAAAGGTAACCCCAATTGCTTTACAGGCAAAGGCATTTTAAAAATAAAAAACCGCTTTTGATTGAAAAAGCGGTTTTTTTGCTACTTATTTCAAATTATTTTACAGTTCCAATCGGTTTATAATATTTCATAGCCTCATCCATATATTTTTTTAATTCTTCAATCCGATGTCCTTCGGCCGGATGTGTGCTTAAAAACTCGGGTGGCTTCTGCCCATTTTGTGAAGCATTCTCCATTCTTTCCCAAAGTGCTATTGATTCCTTAGGATTGTAACCCGCCATTGCGGCCCAACGAATTCCAAATCGATCAGCTTCTAATTCATGCTTTCGGGAAAAAGGAAGCATAACTCCAACAGCTGTTCCGGCACCATATGCTCCAAGAAAAAGATTTTGTGTTTCGGTGGGTTTGTTTGCCACTGCTACTTGTAATGCTACGCCACCTAACGATTGAATTAGACCCTGACTTATTCTTTCATTACCATGTTGAAAGATAGCATGAGATACTTCATGTCCCATAACAACGGCTAATGCAGCTTCATTTCGGGTAATTGGTAAAAGTCCTGTGTAAACAACAATTTTACCACCCGGCATACACCATGCATTCACTGCTTTATCTTCAACCAGATTATATTCCCATTTAAAGCCATCAAGTAAATCCTGTTTACCAATTTCCGTATAGTAAGCAGTAACTGCATTTGCAATACGCTGCCCTACCCTTTTTACCATTTCAGCATCTTTATTTACTGTATTGCTTAAAACTTTATTACTGGAAAGAAATTGCTGGTATTGTGTTGTGGCCATTTTTTGCAATTCAGTTTCAGGGGCAAACTTAAATTGCTTACGGCCGGTTACTGCATTTTTAGAACAAGCAAGAATGGTTAATGAGGTTATTGCAAAAAATAAAATTTTCTTGATCATTTTGATGTGTTTACGCTAAGAAGTCAATGATTATACCAAACAGAAACCTTTGATAAAAATTTAACAGCAGAGAGTTATTATTTTTTTAATGACTCTATAAAAAGTCTAACTATTTAGGTAGGAAAACACTATCCCGATTGTTGGTTTTTTCTTTTTTGCCGG
>JANNUI010000482.1:0-1740 GCA_031395125.1 Chitinophagaceae bacterium
GAAGATCTCTTTGGCGATCTCGGCTGCTGTTTTTTCCTCACAAATAAGTTTGAGTACTTCCTGTTCCCTTTCGGTAAGTTCCACATTCTGGTTAAAGGAAGGTTTCAGGTTGTTTTTCAGTACCAGTTTTTTCAGCAGGGCCTTATTCACCAGGTCGTTGAAGTAGTAGCCGTTTTCATGTACCGCATAGATGGAGCGGCGTATCTCATCCGGTTCGGTATTCTTCAGCAGGTAGCCGTTGGCCCCGTTTTCCATCAGGTGGATGATAAATTTATCGTCTTCATACATGCTTACTACCAGCACTTTTACGGTCGGGTATTTTTTTCGTACTTCCTTGGTGGCTTCCATACCATCCATGATGGGCATCTTCAGGTCCATGAGGATCACATCAGGAGTCACATTCTCCAGCCCCTTCAGCAATTCCTCGCCGTTATCAGCTTCCAGGACCACTTCTAATTCTTCATCTGCGGAAAAGCCCACTTTCAGTCCTTCCCGGAAAATCTTATAATCATCCGCTATGGCTATTTTTATCTTGCTCATCCTTCTGCATTGGTTTTTACGGGCACATGTATATTAATCCGGTATCCCTCATCACCGCTGGTGAAATGAATGGTTCCTTTCAGCAATATAATCCGGTTCTGGATATTTTTCAAACCCAGCCCATCTTTTTGGTACCGGAGTTCTTCAAACTGCTCCTGGCTGAGGCCTTCTCCGTTATGAAAGACCACTAAGTTCAGTTCCTTTCCGTCCAGCACCGAACTGATGAGGAATTCACTGGCATTGGCATATTTCAGGATATTATTGATCAGCTCCTGCACGATCCGGTACATACTGATGTCGTCATCGGCATTCAGTGTTTTATAATTGTCATCCAGAGCCGTGCTGGCATGGATGATCGTACCCTGTGTTATCTTTTTAATAAAATGCCGGATGGCTTCGTTCAGGCCAAACTCCTTCAGGATATTGGAATGCAGGTTGTGCGAAATACCCCTTACTTTCTGTATCACATCATTCAGTAGTTCCCGGCCTTTTTCATGAAGTTTCTGGTCTTTTTCATCCAGCAGATCCGATTTGATGCCGAGCAGGTGCAGTTTGGCAGACGAAAGGATGGCCCCCACCTCATCGTGCAGGGTTTCGGCAATGCGGTGCCGTTCCATTTCTTCGCTGCGCACCGCCGCTTCTATCAGTTGGTTTTGCTGGTGCTCCCTCAGTTTTTCCATCGCTATGCGGTGCTGGTTCTTTTTGCGCTGGTTGAAAATAACAGCGAGCAGGATGCTTATCACCATCAGCAGCATCACGGCAATGCCCACAATAACGAGGTTGGTGATATTATTCATTTTTTCCGATAAAGCTGTATAGCCGTAAACATACAAAAGATAATAAAGACAATATTATGCACATCCCAGATGCTGACAGCAAAATTCCGGGTGGCGCCGATGAGGTAATGATAGAAAAGAAAAATGAAAAAATTTACCGCTACATAGATACTAAGCCCGGTCACCACCCAAAAACCCGGCTGCCGGGAAAGGGTAGTGGTCTTGTCTTCTATGATCAGAAAGATGAAATACTGCAGGCAGTAGAACAAAAGCAAGGCTGACTCGGTGGCCAGCAGGCGGCTGCTGAAGCCTTCATATTCTCCCCTGGGAATAAAGTTTTCAAAAAAACTGAAGTTGACCAGCACAAAGACAATGAATGCAAACGGGATGACCTGTTTCAGCTTGAGCATAAAGCGCTGACGGA
>JANNUI010000489.1:0-3043 GCA_031395125.1 Chitinophagaceae bacterium
ATAATGAGTGAACCTGTAACAGTTCCCAACAGTAAAATAGTCCTGGTTGACGGGAAAAAAACGTTCTGATCCTTATTACAGATAGTAACCTGAATGACTCACCCGAACTTTTAATCTGTTTATGTTCATAGGGGTTAAAACCAAAATACTGCTGACAGTACTGGCGATCGTATTGCTGTTCACTGTTTTTTCACTTTTATACTTCCCTTCGCAACAAGGCCGGACATTATTGACTAATTACAGGAATGAAGTGCAGAACCAGGCTAAGACCATTGCTTTGGGTGCCAGCATAGCTTTAAGTGAACAAAATTTCAAGGGTATCAAAACGGCTATGGATTTTGTAAAGGAAAATGAAGAATTACGTTTCGTAGCCCTTATCCAGGCTGATACCCTCTGGGACCCGGGTCATACAACCTATACTATTAAAGACTCTGTACTTGTATCCTACCCGCCTGATAAACAGTTCAACCCTGGTATTGTGTCCAACGACTCATTGATCGTAATGAGGGCCCCCTTCCGTTCAGGTATCATGAATGGAGACATTATGCTTGTGGTGAGTACCGATGCGATCAATGACCGGCAAAAAAGGATCTGGCTGACAGCTTTGGGAGTAAGCGCTGTGATATTCCTGATCGGTATGCTGATCGGTTTGTGGCTTTCCAGGAGTATTTCCCATCCTGTTCTGGCATTAAGCAAGGCAGCGAAGCGGGTTGGTGAAGGTGATCTTAGTTCCGAAGTGAAAAGCAGGTCCAGGGATGAAATAGGCGAGCTGGCAACTGCTTTCAACGGTATGGTAAAGGACCTTAAAAAATTAACTGACCTTACGCTTGCACAGGAAAAAGAAAAGCAACAATTGCTGGCAGCACAGAATGAAGCACTGGAGCAACAAGTGGAGGAAAGGACCCAGGAACTGAAACGATCCCTGGAAGACCTGAAGGATACACAGGCACAACTTGTACAGTCCGAGAAAATGGCATCATTGGGAGAACTTACGGCCGGCATCGCCCATGAGATACAGAACCCGCTCAATTTCGTCAATAATTTTTCTGACCTGAACACGGAGTTGCTTGCCGAATTGCAGGTGGAATTGGAAAAAGGTCATAAGGAGAATGCAAAGCAGCTCATTGATGACCTGGTTGAAAATGAAAAGAAGATCGTACATCATGGTAAAAGGGCGGATACCATTGTCAAAAATATGCTGCAACATTCCAGGAGCAACAGCAGTAGCAACGCCAAAGAGGCCACTGATATCAATGCCCTAGCGGATGAGTACCTCCGACTTGCTTATCATGGAATAAGGGCAAAAGACAATTCATTCCATGCAACAATGAAAACTGATTTTGATCCCGGCATCGGGACGATCCATATCATTCCGCAGGATATCGGAAGAGTGGTGCTCAATTTGATCAATAATGCATTTTATGCAGCCCCCCTGCCTCCGCCCGCTGGCGGAGGGTTCAAGAACCCTGGCTTCAAACATGAGCCTACTGTTTGGGTAAGTACAAAAAAGGTGGGTGATAAAGTTTTAATAAGTGTAAAGGATAATGGTCCTGGAATTTCCAAAAAAATATTAGACAAAATATTTCAACCCTTCTTCACCACCAAGCCAACAGGTCAGGGAACAGGCCTGGGCTTATCCCTGAGCTACGATATTGTAAAGGCACATGGCGGGGAACTAAAGGTAAATACGACTGAAAATGTTGGGACAGAATTTACAATCATCTTGCCAGCATAAGTATGGCGGGGTCCCGATAGCTACCTGCCTGCCGTCAGGCACGGTCGGGATGAAAGTGAACTCAAAGGAGGGTGAGGGGACAGAGTTTGTCATTATCCTCTCATAATTCATTATATTTAATGAACATATGAAACGACTGCTTCTTTGTTACTCATTACTGCTTTTCACCCTTTCCCGGGCCATGGGCCAGGACAGTACAGTCCGTATTTTTCAACTCAGTAATATCCCCGAAACCGGGTTAACACTTGACAAAGGTTGGGTATTTCATGCAGGCGATGATGCAGCGTGGGCCATGCCGGATCACCCGGATGATGACTGGGTGCCGGTGAACCCGACAGAAGAACTGCATCATATTCCCGTTGTTCGAAAGAGCGGAATCGGCTGGTTCCGGCTGAACCTGAATGTCGATTCTGCCATGCAGGGAAAAAATTTGGCCTTCATAGTGTCCGGCCTTGGAGCTATGGAGATCTACCTGAATGGCCATCTCCTTTTTAAGTTCGGTACTGTTAGCAGGGATTTTGAAAATGAGCAGACACAATACTTCAACAATAAACTCCTGAGCCTCGATCTTGCTACGCAGTCAGAACAGGTGCTCGCCATCCGCTATTCGTTCAATAAGAGAAACCTTTATTTGAAATTTGCAAATAAGCGGCCGGTTGCCGGGATCGTGCTGAAAGAGATCAATAAGGCGTTTTCTGATCACCTTAAGGACAACAGCTTTGAGTCAACCCTCAGGGCTATCCAGGTTTCTTTTTACCTGCCCCTGGGCTTTTTACTACTTTTTCTTTTTATGTCTTTCCAGCCCCGGAAAGAATATTTGTATTCTGGAATATTCTGTGTGGCGATGTTCCTTGCGATACTCATGCATATCTTTGCATTATCAGAACCTGTAACCGTAAGCCGTTCTAACCTTTTGTTGTTTACCACGCAGGTGCTTTATATTGCAGGTGCCATTTCATTCATTCACAGTATTTATTTGCTGAACGATAAAAAGAAGAGCCTGCTTTATTATCTGATTGTCCTCTATGGCCTGGCCTCCATTACGCTGTACTTCATTTCGTATGATGTAAGCGGATTATTCAATGCTTTCTTTTTTCCCATCATCAACCTTGAATTTCTCCGGCTGAGCAGCCTGGCATTATATAGGAAGAGAAAGGGCGCTTTGATCCTGTTCCTGACGAGCCTGGTATTTGCACTCGCCATCATCAGTTATATCGTATTTCTCGTGCAGGTGAATAACAAAATGGCCGCACTCCTGCAAAGTATTTGCTTTATTATGCCCGGCCTCGGGTTATCACTATTTTATGC
>JANNUI010000518.1:0-9087 GCA_031395125.1 Chitinophagaceae bacterium
GTTCAGCAGTTTTGTCCCTTTCTTATAATTACTGGCAAGCAAAAAATATTCCTGGATGAAACTGCGCAATGGCTCACTAAAAGATTATGTGCCCAATCATTATTATCTCGGTTACCTGCTGGTGAACTACGGAAGAGAAAAGTATGGGGCAGATTTCTGGACAAAAGTGACCCGGGATGCCAGTGCTTATAAAACTTTGTTCTATCCCTTCCAGGGAGCAATTAAGAAACATGCAGGCATTGATTACAAGACCTTCCGGGTGGAGGCGATGGAATCCTATAAAAAAAATGTGGAGAGAGTTTCGCTGTCAAGAGATGCATTTGTTCATCCTGTCAGCAAAAACTATGTGACCAATTATTACTTTCCTTATGCCGCCGGCAGTGATTCACTCATCTACCTGAAAACAGATTACCGTCACCGTCCCGCCTTTATGATAAAGGATAAAAGCGGGGAGCGCCGCATCCGGGTCAGGGATATTTCCATTGATGAACAGTTCTCATACCGTAACGGAAAGATCGTGTATGCTGCTTACGAAAGCGATCTGAGATGGAGCTGGCTGGATTACAGTGTGATCAGGATACTGGATGTGCAAACTGGAGAGCAACAGACACTCAAATCAAAGACAAAGTATTTTACCCCGGATATTTCAGCCGACGGCAGCAAACTGGCAGCGGTGCAGGTAGCCAGTAACGGGAAAAGTGAATTGCATGTGCTGAATGCTTCGGATGGAACGATCATCAGTTCGCTTCAGTCACCGGAAGTGAGTTTGTTCACCGATCCCAAATTCATGGATGAGAACAATATCGTTACGGCTGTGCGACTGACGGATGGCAAAATGACGCTGGTGCTGGCTGAGCCTGCCAGCGGTAAACTCACAAGGCTTACACCAACCTCCTTCAATGTGCTGGGCTATCCCTGTGTTGACAAAGACAAAATTTATTTCACTGCTTCTTATAATGGAAATGATGATGTATTTGTTTTGAGGCTGGATGACAAAAAGATATTCAAGGTCAGTGATGGCCCTTTGGGGAATTATCATGTCAATGCTTCCAATGGCAAAATAACCTGGTCTGCCTTCACCGCCGAAGGCTATCAGCTGAAGCAGGTGAATGAAAAAGATATTACCTGGAATGAAGTAAGTGAGGCCACCGCTTCAGCCCTTGCGCCTGCATATGAGGTAAGCCATAAAACTGCACCCGGTGATGTATTACTGAGCGCTGTTCCTAAAAGAGATTTTGCAGCCAGTAATTATAAGAAAGGGACAAAACTGCTGAACTTTCATAGCTGGCGTCCTTATTATTCAGACCCCGTCTTCACTTATTCCATTTACGGAGAGAATGTGCTGAATACTTTGCAGACCGAATTATTTTATGCGTACAACCAGAATGATAAAACCAATTCTGCCGGATTCTTTACCACTTATGGTGCCTGGTTCCCCTACCTGACAGGTGGAGTGGAATATACATTTGACAACGAAACGCCGATCGGCAACCGCATCCGCCAGTGGGGGCAGCTGGACACCCGTATCGGCCTGAGCATTCCGCTCAGCTATGCCAGCGGGCAGACCTATAAGAATTTCAGCGCCGGCAGTTACTACATACTCCGTAATGAATTCAACAAAAACTTTTACAAAGATTCGCTTGGCGCCACATCATTCAGCTATTTGCTGCACACTTTATCGTGGGCACAGCAAATACAGCGGGCGGTGCAGCATATCTATCCCCGCTTTGCCTGGTCCGTTTCAGCCAATCACCGTCATGCCATCACAGATGTAAGCGGTTACCAGTTTATTGGCAGCGGGGCATTATATGTGCCGGGATTCTTATCCACCCATAATTTAGTACTGACCGGTTCTTTCCAGCAGCGGGATACTTTAGGTCAGGTTGCATTCTCCAATCGCTTTGCATATGCAAGGGGATACGAGGGAAGGTATTTTTCCCGGATGTGGCGCTTGTCGGCCAATTATCATTTTCCACTTTTATATCCTGACTGGGGTTTTGGGAATATTCTCTACCTGCAGCGCATCCGGGCCAATGCATTCTACGACTTTACCAAAGTGTATTCAAGGGACAAAACGCAGACAAGGGACCAGCGGAGTGCAGGTGGTGAGATTTTTATAGATACCAAATGGTGGAACCAGTACCCCCTCACCTTTGGTTTCCGCATCAGCCATTTGCTTGACCCCGACCAGTTTGATGGTTTCCAGGGAACGAGGTTTGAGTTGGTGCTTCCCGTCAGTATTATACCTAGATAGGATTTGAATGAATTTTTAGAGGAACACAAAGAACACTAAGGCTTACACGAAGTACACAAAGATCAGTACAATAAATGTATCCACGTTGTGGCCTTTGTGATTTCTTTGTGTTCGTTGTGCTCCATTATTACATGTAGATAGTTTCTAAAGAGCGGCTAAACTTTCTTCAATCACTTTAATCTTTGCCTCTGCATCGGCTTTTTTCTTTCTTTCGATTTCCAGTACCTCAGGTTTTGCATTTTGTACAAACCTTTCGTTGCCAAGTTTCTTTTCCACGGAAACAAGAAACCCTTTCAGGTAATCAAGATCTTTTTGCAATTGTTCTTTTTGGGAGGAAGTATCCAGGGCAGTGGTCGTTTCAATAAAGAACTTATCTTTTTGCACAACAACAGTAATTCCACCGGCAACAGGAGCTGATGTGTATAGGATTGCTTCTGCATTCACCTGCTTCGAAAGAATGTTCTCTATTGATGTGTAGATTTTATTGTTTTCAGTTTGAATGTACAGGCGTACAGTATCTTTCGGCTTCAGCTGATTTTTATTCCGGGCATCACGAATTGCGGTTATGACCTCTTTGAGTAAAACAGCAGTCGCCAGGATGTTTTTATTGGCATTTCCTGCTGCA
This sequence comes from Chitinophagaceae bacterium, assembly GCA_031395125.1. Classification (GTDB taxonomy): domain Bacteria; phylum Bacteroidota; class Bacteroidia; order Chitinophagales; family Chitinophagaceae; genus JJ008. Next base: position 2,880 of record JANNUI010000518.1, read on the forward strand.
GGAAACTGTTTTACCGTGAGGTCGTTGCTTTGCTCCCTCAGCTGATGATAGATCTCTTCCGTTACAAAAGGCATAAAGGGATGCAATAGCTGCATTAATTCTTCAAAGAAACCGACCGTTTTTTCATATACTGCTCTATCAACCGGTTGCTCAAATCCGGGTTTTACCCATTCCAGGTACCAGCTGCAGAAATCATCCCAGATAAGAGAGTAAGTTGTTTTTAGTGCTTCGCTTAATCTGAAATCTTTAAACAGTACATCCAGCTCTGCTCTTACTTCATTTAAACGATTTTCAAACCATTGAACAGCGAAGTTGATGTCCGTCGGGACGCTTGAAGCGGCCTGACGGTTTTCCTCCGAAGGAGTCCTTGCGGACCAGCCCTTCACCAGCTTTAAAGCATTCCACATCTTGTTGATGAAGAAACGCCCTTGTTCATTACCGGCTTCATCCCACATCAGGTCATTACCGGCCGGGGAAGAAATCATAATGCCAAAGCGGACCGCATCGGCTCCGTCTTTTTCGATCATTTCCAGCAGGTCAGGAGAATTACCCAACTGCTTACTCATCTTTCTGCCGATCTTGTCCCGTACTATGCCCGTAAAATAAACCTCGCTGAAAGGTTTTTCTTTCTTGTATTCAAAACCTGCCATGATCATACGGGCCACCCAGAAGAAAATGATCTCGGGTGCCGTCACCAGTGTATTGGTTGGGTAGTAGTAATTTACTTCCTTGTTTCCGGGATTACTGTATCCTTTAAATACTTCAAAGGGCCAGAGCCAGCTGGAGAACCAGGTGTCAAGACAGTCTTCGTCCTGTTTTACATCGTCAATAGTGAATGGTGAATGGTGAATGCTGTCTGCGGATTGACCATTCACTATTGACCATTGACCGACCAATTTTTGAAACGCTTCTTCTTTTGTAGCAGCAACTATAAAAGAGCCATCCGGCGCATACCATGCCGGTATGCGGTGTCCCCACCAGAGTTGTCTTGAGATACACCAGTCCCTGATATTCTCCATCCAGTGCCGGTACAGGTTCTTGAACTTGGCAGGATAGAATTTTATTTCATCGTCCATCACTGCTTCCAATGCAGGCCCGGATATTTTTTTCATATTCACCCACCACTGCAGGGAAAGCCTCGGTTCTACTACGGCATCGGTTCTTTCGGAGTAGCCTATTTCGCTGGTATAATCTTCAATTTTTACCACATGGCCTTTCTTCTCCAGTTCTTTTGCGATCTTCTTTCTTGCTTCAAAGCGGTCTTCGCCGGTATAGATCTGCGCTTTGGCATTCAGTGTGCCGTCTTCATTGAATATATCAACCACTTCCAGGTTATGCTTTTGCCCGAGCTGGTTGTCATTCATGTCATGTGCCGGTGTAACCTTCAGTGCTCCTGTGCCGAATTCCATCGACACATAATCATCAGTAATGATGGGGATGCGGCGATTGATCAGGGGAACAAAAGCAAATTTGCCGTGCAGGTGCTTATATCTTTCATCATCGGGGTGCACACATATCGCTGTATCACCCATGATGGTTTCGGGACGGACGGTGGCGATAGTGATGCCCCCATCCCCGCCAGCCGGCGGGGAGAAAGGAAAAGGTTTACCATTTTCATCGCTCAATTGGTAACGCAGGTAGTAAAGCTTCTGGTTTGTCTGTTTCCTAATTACTTCTTCATCGCTCAAAGCTGTCTTTGCTTTCACATCCCAGTTGATCATCCGGTTACCGCGGTAGATATATCCTTTATTGTACAGATCAATAAAGACATTGATGACCGACTGGTAATAATCCGGGTCCATGGTGAAGCTGGTCCGGTCCCAGTCAAGGCTGCAGCCCAGTTTTTTCAGCTGCTGCAGGATAATGCCGCCATATTTTTCTTTCCATTCCCAGGCATATTGCAAAAAATCTTCCCGGCTGAGCGATGATTTGGCGATGCCTTTTTCCCGTAACATGTGGACCACCTTTGCTTCGGTGGCGATGGAGGCATGGTCTGTTCCCGGTACCCAGCAGGCGTTCTTGCCCTGCATCCTTGCCCGGCGCACCAGTATGTCCTGGATGGTATTGTTGAGACAATGCCCCATGTGCAGTACACCCGTAACATTTGGAGGGGGAATAACAACCGTGTAGGGTTCCCTTTCATCCGGTTCGCTGTGAAAATATCTTTTTTCCAGCCAGTGCTGGTACCATTTCTGTTCTGCGGCTTTGTGCTCAAAATTTTTGCTCAGTTCCATCTTGCTTCGCTTACGGTTTTATCAGGCGTTCCGGTCCTAACTTACAGGGAAATACAACTGTAATTAAGCGGCAAATTTACCGGGTTTTACGGAGACGGTGAAACAAGATAAGTTCTGGCAGTGTCTCACCCGATAGTCCTGAGTTTAACGAAGGATCGGGTTTTATTTTTTAAACCACGGAGGCAGGGAGTACACAAAGAAACAGGGAGGCAACTCTGTGTAGCGCTGTGTTCCCGGTGTCTCTGTGGTTTTGTACTTAATGTTCAGAATTTAAAGTGAAACACTACCAAAGCTCTTAGCAGGTTCTCTTATTCGGAAGGAGTGAGGTGTTTTCTTATTTCTTCACAGATATAAATATTGCCATTATAAACCTCTTTGATCCCATGTGTGATCTCTTCCAGCGATGAGGTCTTGGTAAGGTAGCCCCTGGCTCCCAACTCCACCATTTTTACGGCGTATTTGGGTTGGTTGTTTACCGACATGCCAATGACCCTGACGGATGGTAATTCTGCAGTTAACTGTCTCGTTACCGAATAGCCATTGTCGGGCGACATATTGATGTCCACCAACATTATATCCGGCAGAAGCCGCTTCGCCTCTTGAACGGCATCGATCCCGTTATCACAATCAGCTACCACCCGGAACCCGGGGTTGTTCTCCAATAAAGCTTTCCATGATTCCCTGACTAATTTATGATCATCTGCGAGGATGATCCGGATGGGTGTTGTGCTCATTCATGCCACTGTTTACTTTCTGATTTTGTATTGTTTGATTGTTTCGGCTTTGCAACCTTGCAAAGGACGGGCCAGGCACAGAAGACAGGATTTTTGATGGGGACAAGGTGCGATCTATTGAAATAGTAAAAATACTTAAAATCTAAGGTAGTATTACTCGGTTAAATTACCAAGGATTATTACGAATATTTTTTATTCAGGCTGTTTTCAGCCTGGTAACTCAAATTGATGGTTTCAGGCCGAATTGTAATTAATGGGTCAAAAAATTGGCCTGCTGATGCCGTTTCTTAATTTTGAACCTCACTAAATCAACTACATGAAAAGAGAGCTCAGTTCATGGCACAGCCCCTCGCTGAACAAGGAAATGCCCATTGCAGCCTATGGTGACTACGGATTTGCCTTATTACTGGTTCCAACAGCAGCTGCAGACTACCTGGAATATGAGCGTTTTCAGCTGATGAGCCACCTGGAGCCATTTATTGATGCCGGCCATGTGAAAGTCTTTTCGATTGACAGTATAAACAATGAAAGCTGGCTTAGTAATGATATTGAGCCCAGGACCAAGTCAAACCGTCACCAGCAATGGAATGATTATGTGTATAATGAGGTAGTGCCATTTATCAGGAACAGCACCAGTGCTGAGACCCCGGTCATCACCTGCGGGGCTTCATTCGGGGCCTTGCACAGCATGAACCTTTTCCTGAAAAGACCGGATATTATCAATGGTGTTATTGCCATGAGCGGTGTGTATGATCTTACGGAATACACCAAAGGGCATTATGATGACCATGTATATTTTAACAGCCCGTTACATTATATGCCAAACCTTGGCGATCATTCCATCCTGGAGCAGATCAGGCGCAGCAAGAACATTCATATTGTAACCGGCAGCGGCTCCTATGAAGACCCGGCAGCGAGCGGAAAATTTGCCAAGATCCTGTACGACAAGGGCATCTCGTATGAGCTGGATGTATGGGGGGAGGAATGGCCGCATGACTGGAACACATGGAGGGCCATGCTTCCGCATTACCTCGGCGCTAAGTTTTGAGCCCCGCCCCCAACGATAGTTTGATTTCCGGTGATTTCCTTTGTCCCTAAAGGGGAGAGCTGGAAGATAACAATGTCTGAATACGGTTGATAAAATCTTTCCGGTCTATCATCCTTGCACCAAGACTTTCCAGGTATTCAGTATAGACCTGGCAGTCTATCAGTTCAACTCCTTCTTCCTTTAATAACTGAACGTATTTGACAAAAGCAAAACGGGAGGCATTACTTACTTTACTGAACATGCTTTCGCCAAAAAAGACCTTACCGATTTTAATTCCATATAACCCGCCAACGAGTCTTCCATCCTGCCATGCTTCAGCGCTGTTCGCATGACCCATTTCATGCAATGTACAATACGCTTTCTCCACCTCATCGGCTATCCATGTTCCCTGTTGGCCGGGTCTCTTTATTTCTTTACACTTATGAATTACTGCTGCAAAGCTTTTATTGACAGTGAAGTCAAACTGATCTTTCTTCAGTGACTGCTTAACTGCTTTGCTGATCTTTAATTCTCCCGGGAATAATACAAACCTCGGATCAGGGCACCACCATAAAATATGTTCGCCTTCGTACCATGGAAAGATGCCGCTCCGGTAAGCCAGCAACAATCTTTCAGGAGATAAATCACCGCCCATGGCCAGCAGGCCGTCTGGTTCGGCAAGGTGAGCCGGCGGAAATATGAGTTCTTTATCCAGGGAAAAAAGTGGCATAAACAGGGGAGGATTAACCGGCAATTACTTCAACCGTAGCATTAATACCCCTTTCAGTAATTGCATCGCACCGGGGCCTCAGGTCATCATAAGTGCCGTTCTGCACGGCATATTTTCCGCGGAAGTGAATGATACAGGCGCATTGTTCTGCCTGCTCTACGGAATGACCGCATACTTCCATCAATGTTTCTATCACCCATTCAAAGGTGTTCACTTCGTCATTCCATACCACTAAATGACATGGATCTTCGGTACTGGTCAGCAGCGCTGTTTCTTCCAGGCTCTCAGGGTTAATATGTGGATTGATTCCTTTCACAAGCCCAAAAATACATCATTGTTTTTATACCTTTAACCAAACTGATATGTATGCAAAGGGTGGTTGGCCTTGGTGGCCCTTTTATCAAAGTAAATGATCCGGTGGCAATGGCCACCTGGTATGAAAAACATCTTGGTATCGCATTTAACGGTACTACCTATACCGACTGGCAGTTTACCGGTAAAGAAGGTAAAAAGCTGCCCGGGTATAATGTTTTTTCGTTTTTTAAAAAGGATACAGACTATTTCAGCCCGGGTAACAAAGAAGTGATGATCAACTTCATCGTTCATGACCTGTTCGGGCTGCTCGAAACCCTTAAAAAAGAAGGCGTGACCATTGCGGGTGAACCGATGAATGAGGAATACGGAAAGTTCGGCTGGATCATTGACCCTGAGGGGAATAAAATTGAGTTGTGGGAACCGCCCAAATGAGTAAAAAAAATTTGCTCAAAAACCTCACACTCTTATCTTTGCACTCCCAAAAAGAGATTGCTTCACATCATTCGCAAGGGAGTTTAGCTCAGCTGGTTCAGAGCATCTGCCTTACAAGCAGAGGGTCGGCGGTTCGATCCCGTCAACTCCCACAAGTCCCGCTTCAGGCGGGATTTTTCATTTATGGCAACTACTTACTGCGAATTTGTTCTGGGTAAAGGGAAAGGCACAGTTCACCAGCATTACCATGATCATGAGTATGGCTTTCCTATTGATGACGACAACCTGCTTTTTGCCAGGTTGGTGCTGGAAATAAACCAGGCCGGCCTGAGCTGGGAAACCATCCTGAAAAAGAAAGATAATTTCTTCAAAGCGTTTGATGGTTTCAATATTGACAAAGTAGCCCGCTACTCAGCTAAGAAAAAAGAGAGACTGATGCTGGATGCGGGCATCATCCGCAACCGGCTGAAGATAGAAGCAGCCGTACATAATGCAAAATGCATCCAACTCATCCGGAAAGGATCCGGCACATTTAAAAAATGGCTTGACAATCAACACCTCCGAATGGAGTCCTTTGGACCCAAAATAAAAGAAGAGTGGGTGAAACTGTTTAAACAGACCTTCCGTTTTACCGGTGGCGAGATCGTGAATGAGTTCCTCATGAGCACGGGTTACCTGCCGGGGGCGCATACAAAGGATTGTCCGGTGTTTAAAAAAGTGATGAAGAGGAAGCCTT
>JANNUI010000528.1:0-4601 GCA_031395125.1 Chitinophagaceae bacterium
CTTCAGCAGGACTATGCAGGACACAGTAGTGTCTAAGTTTGCTTTATTCTAACTACGGAGGCACAGAGTGCACAAAGAAACACGGAGACAACTCTGTGAAACACTGTGTTCTCAGTGTGTGCCTCTGTGGTATAAAACTTACTTTTCAGAATTGAAACCGAGACATTACACAGGACACAATACAAAACGAAAAACCCCTGCTCGTTGCAAACGAAACAGGGGTCATCCTCTTAAAGAACGGATTATTTAAAGTACGGGTTCCTTCTTTTCTGTCTTTTTATGGTGCATGCCGGGTTTATGCTTTATTTCTTCTTTCATTTTTTCCAGCTGCTCTTTGGTAAGGATGGATTTCATTGTTTCTTTCTGTCCTTTCATTATTTCCTTTATATCTTCCCTTTTCTTTTCGTCAGCCAGCGATTTATTTTCACGGATGGCTTTTATTTTATCTCCTGTTTCCTTACGGCTTTTCTGCAGCCTGGCAGATTGCTCATCCGTCAGACCCAGGCGGGTTTTCATATGTTCGCCTCTTTTCTTCATCATCCCTTCCTGCCGGGCCTTACCCTCTGTCTTCATTTTTTCGATCTGTCCTTTTTGTTCAGTGGTAAGAATGCCGTCCATAGTTGATTTATGGCTCTTGCGAAGTGATTCCATCCGGCTCTTCCATTCTTTTACGGTGATATTTTCATTTTTCTTCAGTTCTCCCAATTCTTTCCTGAAATTCTCTTTTTCTTTTTTGAACTGTTCCTTCTGCCCATCAGTAAGGTTCAGTTGTTTCATGTCCATACCATGATGACGCTTATGTCTTTCATGCATTCCGGGACTACCGTGTTTCCTTTCAGGTATCTCCTGGGCTTTCACAGCGAATACAAGGGAAAAAGCCAGCGTGGCTGCAATTATCTTTTTCATATTTCTGTTTTTTGTTTAGTTTGACGACAGCCGGTTACTAAAACCTTCGGCAAGCCTATGGCGACCGAAGGGGAGCGGCTGCCGGGCCGTTAATAAAATAAGAACGAATTACAGACCCCCTTCATGCCGGCAGGTTTAATGCATGTAAGAAATTCTTCGTAAATGGCCCGGAAAAGGGATTGGCGGCTTAACCCTTGTTGGCCAGCTGACCGCAGGCAGCGTCGATATCCTTACCCCGGCTCCGGCGGAGCCTGGAATTTACCCGGTGCTTGCCCAGGTATTCCATAAAGGCCTGCACCCTGGCTTCATCGGGTTTTTCAAACCTGGCAAAATCGATCGGGTTGTACTCAATGATATTGATAAGATCTGCAGGAACCTGCCGGTAAATTTTGATCAGCTCGTCTGCATCTTTCAGCGAATCATTAAAATCTTTGAACAGGATATATTCAAAAGTGATCTCGTTGCCGGTTTGTTTGTAGAAATAGTTCAGCGCATCCACCAGTGTCCTGATATTATTACTGTCGTTGACGGGCATTATTTCATGACGTTTGGCATCAGTGGCGGCATGCAATGACAAAGCCAGTTTAAACTTCACTTTATCATCGCCTAATTGCCGGATGCCTTTGGCCACCCCCGCGGTGGATACGGTGATGCGCCGGGGGCTCATCCCTAATCCGTCAGGCGAAGTGATGCGTTCAATCGACTTTAGTACATGTTTATAATTCAGTAAAGGCTCGCCCATGCCCATGAAAACGATATTGCTGAGTTTTTTTTCATAGGCGCTTTCACATTGCTGGTTTATCAAAACAACCTGGTCGTAGATCTCATCAAATTCCAGATTTCTTTTGCGATCCATATATCCTGTTGCACAAAACTTACAGCTGAGCGAACAACCGATCTGGGATGAAACACAGGCGGTAAAGCGGGAGGTAGTGGGTATCAGCACTCCCTCCACCAGGTGTCCGTCATGTGTCTTGAACCGTGACTTGCTGGTGCCGTCGGATGAATGTTGGATCGCATCAATGGTCAATGCAGGAAATGTGAATGTTTCACCCAGTTTTTGCCGCAGATCTTTGCTCAGGTTGGTCATCCCGGCAAAACTCATAGCATGTTTTTGCCAAAGCCATTCATAGACCTGTTTGACCCGGAATTTTTTTTCCCCCAGTTCTTCAAAGTACTGTTCCAATTCAGCCAGAGAAAGATGCCGTATGTTCTTTTTGTTTTTTTTCATCCGGGTGCAAAGATAACCCCCTGCTGTGCATTCACCCGATTTCACTGATATTTGCTGATTAAACTACGAATGAATGAGGCCTGTGTATATCATTGATGTGGTTCGTACGCCGGTTGGAAAATACGGAGGTGTCTTAAGCGGCATCCGTCCCGATGACCTCCTGGCCCATGCGATAAAGGCATTATTACAAAGAAATAAAAGTGCAGATGTGAATGCCATTGAAGATGTACTGGCAGGCGCTGCTAACCAGGCCGGGGAGGATAACCGCAATGTGGCGAGGATGGCATCTTTGCTGGCGGGTTTGCCTGTAACAGTAGCGGGAAACACTGTAAACCGTCTCTGCGCTTCCGGTCTGCAGGCCATTATGGATGCAGCCAGGCAGGTGATCTGCGGCGATGCGGAACTTGTTATTGCGGGTGGTGTGGAGAGTATGACGAGGGCGCCGTTTGTAATAGGTAAAAGCGCTGAAGCATTTGGCCGTTCTGCGGAGATCCTTGATACCACGATGGGCTGGAGGTTTGTCAACAAAGACCTTTCAGCCCTGTATCATCCTTACAGCATGGGTGAGACAGCCGAGAATGTGGCGAAACAGTGGAAGATAAGCAGGCAGGAGCAGGATGAGTTTGCACTTTCCTCCCAGCAAAAATATGCGGCTGCTAAGGCTGCAGGCAAATGGAGTGATGAAATAACAGCATTGGAAGTATTAAAAGGAAAAGAAAAGATAAGCGTGGATGCCGACGAACATCCAAGGGAAACGTCATTGGAAAAACTGGCATCACTAAAACCCGCATTCATAAAAGACGGAACGGTAACGGCAGGTAACTCTTCCGGCATTAATGACGGGGCCGCTGCCATGCTGCTGGCAAGTGAGGATGCTATGAAGAAATACGGGTTGAAGCCGCTGGCGAAGATCCTTTCCATGGCTGTGGCGGGTGTTGATCCGGCCATCATGGGTATCGGGCCGGTGCCAGCCACCCAAAAAGCATTGAAAAGGGCAGGCTTGCAGGTAAACGATATTGGGCTGGTTGAACTGAATGAAGCATTTGCTTCGCAATCGCTGGCCTGCATCCGGGACCTTGGACTGGATACCAGTAAAGTAAATGTGAACGGCGGTGCCATTGCCATCGGTCATCCGCTGGGCTGCAGCGGTGTCCGTATTTCGGCCACCCTGTTGCATGAAATGAAAAGAACGGGCACAAAGTACGGCCTGGCCACTATGTGTGTGGGTGTGGGGCAGGGAGCGGCTGTTATTTATGAGAATATTAAATAAAACTTAAATCCGGTCTGTAACTTTTTACTGTAATTTTCGTTCAGAAACAAAAACCACATTGTATGTTAAAAACAATCTTTGGCATTTGCCTCCTGCTGACATCCTCCGCAATAAATGCTCAAACTGACTCCCTGCAGGAATATACCGGCAAGTACAAGTTTCCGGATGGCAGCCCTGTTACTGAAATTGGGGTGGTGGTTGAAAGTGGTTTACTCACCGCCACATCGGTGATGGGAAACTCAGAACTGCGAAAGACGGATACAAAAGATGTTTTTGAAGTAGTGGCGTATGCCGGTACTGCTACCTTTACCAGAAGCGATGATGGGAAAATAAAGACCCTCCGTATACAAGTGCAGGATATAGATATGGAGGGAACTAAAGAAGGAGGATGGGCTATTGCGGGTTACCGGGAAATGCTATTAATGAAAAGCTGGTAAACAATTGAATAAATAAGGGTTATGGCTGACAGTACTATTGCCGGCCATAATTATTCAGAACCGGTATCCAGGTAATTCAGCGAAAGAGACGGTTTTTTGTTCACCGCTCGCCAGGGTCTTTATATTGCAGTTATTTTCTTTCAGCTCTTTTTCGCCAATAAGTATCACATAAGGGATATTCTTCTTCTCCGCATACTTAAACTGCCTGTCAAACTTTACCTCTTCATGATAGAGCTCACAGCGGATGCCATTGTTCCTAAGTAGCTGCATCAACTCAAATGCTTTTTTACTTTCTGCTTCACCCAGGTTGAAGAACAGCACCTGTGTGCCCACATGCACATCAGCCGGGAAAAGATTCAGTTCCTCCATCACATCATATATACGGTCAACACCAAAAGAAATACCTACGCCGGGAATATTGGGTACACCAAACAAACCGGTAAGGTCATCATAACGGCCGCCGCCCCCGATGCTGCCGATGCTCATCCCTTTTGCTTTCACTTCGAAGATGGTGCCCGTGTAGTAATTAAGACCACGGGCTAAAGTGAAGTCAATGGCGAGTGGGGAGTGGGTAGTGGTGAGTAGGGAAGAGATCATGTACCCAATTTCTTCAATTCCTTTGTTTACTGTTTCGTTGCCCTCAAACAGGTTCTTTAAAGCATTTATTTTTTCTGCATTACTTCCTGAGATGCTCAGGTAGTTTTCAATAATGCTTACTTGTTCTTCGTTCAATCCTTTTGCACTTAATTCTTGTTTG
>JANNUI010000531.1:0-9125 GCA_031395125.1 Chitinophagaceae bacterium
TGGTGAAAGGATGAGTAATGTACTGCAGCTCATCATCGCCAAAAAAATGGGAAAAGTGAGTGTGCAGCTCAATCCTACTTTTGTTACCCGTGGTTATGCCATCAGTTATGACAAGAAAAGCATGTTTGCAATCGGCGGTGCTGTCAAACTGCCGCTGGGTGGCCGGGTAAATCTGCTGCTGGATTATTTTCACCCCTTCCGCAGTGAAGCCAGCAAAGATTCATTCAGGATAAACGATAATATCAAATTCTACGATCCGTTGGGGGTGGGTTTTGAAATACTCACTGCCGGGCATATCTTCCGGCTGAACTTCACCAATGCTACTGAAATACTGGAAAACCGCTATATACCCCGCACCATCACTACCTGGGGCAAAGGTCAGTTTCGCTGGGGCTTTACTATTTCGAGGAAGTTTACACTTTGGAGGGACAAGAAGTGAATGGGTAATAGTGAATGGTGAATAGTGAATGGTGAATGGGGTATTCAAGCAGGAGATAACATTATTGCTATATCACTTCTATGTGCATCAACATTATATCACCCATTCCACATCTCCAAAATCAAACAATTCCTCGATGGCATGATGAGTTATTAACTTCCCATCCGGACTAACAGCTTTGATCACTGCCTCAAAGACCCGGCTCTCTTTTTTCAGCTTCACTTTTTCATTCACTTTATACAAATGGCTGTTATATGTATTGAAGATATTTTCAAAGCCTGTTGCCATGAGTTCATCAAAACGGCGCTGAAGGATCCCGCATAATTCTTCTGCCAGAGCCAGGACATTAAAATCGTTGCCCGTCATTTGCTTCAGTGAAACCGGGTTGGACAGATAAGCAGGGAATAATGTTTGGTTGATATTGATCCCAATGCCAATGATCGCCCAATCCCATGTACTGACTCCTCCGAAGGTCCGCAAGGACTCCGTGGGAGAGTCCTTGCGGACCGACTCCCGACTCCCGACTACAGACTCTATTAGTATTCCCCCTGCCTTTCTGTCCTGCCAGTACAGGTCATTAGGCCATTTGATCTTCGTTGAGTCTCCGGCATATTTCAAAAAAAATTCATGTACCGATACAGCCACACAGGCACTCAGCTGAAACTGCAGGCTGATTGGTAATGGCGCTGGTTTCACCAATATACTCATGACAATATTAGCCCCGGGCTCAGTAATCCAAACCCGGCCCCGCTGTCCCTTCCCCTTTGTCTGCTCATGGGCAAAAAAGGTCATTCCGTGCTGCGCCAAACCCTGCCTGTCCGGCAGGCAGGCCGCATGTATCTGCTGCCGGGCATAGTTATTGGTACTGTCAACCGATTGCAGTTCAATGAATGGCGACCCAATGGTATTTGTGGCGGCGAGGTGTGACAATTAATCGCTATTTTTGACCCGGTAAACATAAACTAAAACCAAACACTCTCAATTATTGGAACAATTGGCAGTACTGACCAACCGAAAGAAAAAAAGTGCAGTCCGGTTAACGGGGAATTCAAAAATCATCAAAACCATTATTGCTGCGATTCAGGGGAAAAAGGGCGAGCATATCATTTCCCTTGACCTGCGGAAAATAAACGAGGCTGTTGCCGATTTCTTTATCATTTGTGAAGCGGGCAACCAGCCGCAGATAAGGGCCATAGCAGAAAATGTGGAAGCTAAAGTGAAAGAGAAATGTGACGAGAATCCCTATCATCATGAGGGATACCAGAACATGCAGTGGGTGCTGATTGATTATGTGAATGTGGTGGTGCATATAATGCTCCGGGAGAACCGGAAGTTTTACAAGTTGGAGGAAATGTGGAGCGATGGCGCCGCGAAGGAACATGATGACTGATCTTTGTTAAATGTTGACAGCTCCTCAACTTTTTATAGTGGTAATCATTAAATAGTAGAATACAAGAGATAATATGTCACAGGATTCTGATAAAAGACCGCCATTTGGCAACCGTCCCCAGAAGGGCCCGGGTCCCGGTGGGGATGACCCTAACCAGCAGCCAAGAAAGGGCCCCCGATTCAGTATCTACTGGATCTATGCCATCATTTTTGCCGTGCTGATAGGCTTCCAGCTTTTCAGCCCTTTCTCCAGGAATATGGCAAAGATCGATGAGCTGGATTTTAAAACTATGATTGCGGCCGGGGATGTGGTTAAGTACACCATCATTGATAACAAGAAGAAAGTAAAGATTTTCCTTACCAGGGCTGCCATAACAAAATATGCGGAGAAATTGAAAAAAGGAGTGAGTGGGAAAATAGCCGAAGAAGGGCCGCACATGTATTTCAATGTTACAAGCGGGGATACTTTTAAAAAGGAGATGAATGATTTTTTTAAGGAAAATCCCACAGCAAGACAAATACCCCACGATGTGGCCAATGAGCGGGATGTCTTTGGCGGTATCCTTCAGTTCCTGCTTCCTGTACTATTATTCGTCGGCCTATGGATACTGCTGATGCGTAAAATGGGCGGCGGTGCAGGTGGTGGTGGCGGTCCGGGAGGTATATTCAATATTGGCAAATCAAAAGCTACCTTATTTGATAAGGGAACCAAGGTAAATATCACTTTCGCAGATGTAGCCGGGCTGGATGAGGCCAAAGTGGAAGTAATGGAAATTGTTGATTTTTTAAAAAATCCCAAGAAATACACCAACCTCGGTGGTAAGATTCCCAAAGGAGCTTTATTGGTTGGCCCCCCCGGCACCGGTAAAACACTGCTGGCAAAAGCGGTGGCTGGTGAGGCACAGGTTCCTTTCTTCAGCCTGAGCGGCTCCGACTTTGTGGAAATGTTTGTAGGCGTTGGCGCCAGCCGGGTAAGAGATCTGTTCAAGCAGGCAAGAGAAAAAGCTCCGTGTATCATATTCATTGATGAGATAGATGCCATTGGCCGTGCAAGGGGAAAGAATGTAATGATGAGTAATGATGAAAGGGAAAGTACACTGAACCAGTTGCTCGTGGAGATGGATGGTTTTGGCACAGATGCAGGCATCATTGTTCTCGCAGCCACCAACCGCCCTGATGTATTGGATACTGCGTTACTCCGCCCCGGCCGTTTCGACAGGCAGATCACCATTGATAAACCTGACCTTGTTGGCCGGGAAGCTATTTTCAAAGTACACCTGAAGCCGATCAAAATTTCAAAGACGCTCGATATTCATAAACTGGCGGAACAAACACCCGGATTTGCCGGGGCAGATATTGCCAATGTTTGTAATGAAGCCGCATTGATCGCTGCAAGAAAAAATAAGGAAGCCGTTGATATGAGCGATTTCCAGGATGCGGTGGACCGGGTGATCGGCGGCCTGGAAAAAAAGAATAAGATTATTTCACCGGAAGAAAAGAAGATCATCGCTTTCCATGAAGCAGGGCATGCTGTCTGCGGCTGGTATCTTGAACATGCCTATCCGCTGCTGAAAGTAACGATTGTGCCAAGAGGATCGGCAGCGTTAGGCTATGCACAGTACACTCCGAAAGAGCAATACTTATACAATATTGACCAACTGACCGATCAGATATGTATGACACTGGGCGGAAGAGCCAGCGAAGAAATTTTCTTTCATAAAATTTCGACCGGCGCACAAAACGACCTGCAACAGATAACAAGGATCGCCTATGCCATGGTTACGGTATACGGTATGAATGATAAAATCGGCAATATCAGTTTCTACGACCCGCAGCAGGAAACAACATTCACCAAACCGTATTCTGATGAAACGGCGAAAATGATCGACCAGGAAGTGAGGAAACTGATCGATGATGCGTATGAAAAGACAAAACAATTGCTGAGAGAAAAGAAGGCAGATGTGGAGAAACTGGCGAATGCCCTCCTTGAAAAAGAGGTATTGTTCCAGAGTGATGTGGAAGCATTGATCGGTAAACGTCCTTTTGAAGAGAAGAAAACATTGGCGGTAGATGAAGCCATTGAGGTACCCGTTGCGGAGGAAACAGCAGCAGCGGTTAAAAAAGAAACCGAAGAAAAACCGGACGGACAGGTCGGTGGGTTTGACCTGGCGCCATCCGTATAACTAAACCAGTTCCTGCATGAATGTTTCTCCCTCCAAAGAGAATATTTTAAAGAAGATACGCAAGGCGTTGAGTCACTCAACGCCTTTGCCTTTTCCGCAGAGCGAAGGAAACCAGTCCGTATTTCCTGCCCTGCATCAGGAACCCGAGGTAGAGTTTGCCGAACAGTTTACCAAATTGCAGGGTAAGTTCATCTATTGTATCAACCAGCAGGAGTTTGCTTTTCAGCTCACCAGCCTGGTCAAGAAACAGGACTGGCAAAAAATATTTTGTGTGGAAGAAAAACTGGTTGCACCGGTAGCTTCACAACTGGCGGACAGGCTGGTAAAAACTGACCTGGCCCATTGCGACGTGTCAATTACAGGTTGCGAATATTTAGTGGCAAGGACCGGCAGCATCGTACTCAGCGCTGCACAACAAAGCGGCCGCTCTGCCAGTGTGTATGCACCTGTCCACATTTGCGTGGCCTTTACCAATCAGTTAGTGTATGATGTCAGGGATGCGCTGCAGGCTGCCAAAGAAAAATACGGCAATAATCTTCCTTCTCTTATCAGTTTTGCCACTGGCCCCAGCCGCACGGCCGATATAGAAAAGACACTGGTGGTGGGGGTGCATGGCCCGAAAGAGGTATATCTCTTTCTTATTGAATCCTGAGAATCCGGGTAAAACGACCGTCTTTCCCTTTCTGACTCTTGACAGCATCGCTTATCTTTACGGCATGACCAATCCCGGCGTATACCAGTTGTTTGTGTACGGTTCTCTCCGCAGCGGGTTCCGCAGCCCGGTGTATGAATATATCAGCCGGTTTTTCAGTTTTGTGGGCGATGCAAGGGTGAGGGGCAGGTTGTTTGACATGGGAAGCTACCCCGCAGGCCTGCCAACCAACGATAGTAATTTTATCATTGGTGAGTTATACAAGGCCAATAACACGCATGAATTTTCCTGGGCCATCGGGCAGCTGGATGATTATGAAGGGGTTTCTGTGGAACCGGATGAAGTGCAGCTGTACCGCAGGGAAATAACAGAAGTGCATATGGCCGGGCAGGTAACCCATGCCTGGATATACTGGTACAATGGTGATGTTAGCGGACGACCGCTGATAGCTTCCGGGGATTTACTGGAATACATGAGTCATAAGAAATAAGCAGTATTTTTAATAATGGCCGACACAAAAACATTCAGGATCGTTTTGCGTAAGGAACCCGAAGGGACATATACCGCTTTTGTTCCTTCCTTGCCCGGCTGCATTACCTGGGGCAATTCAGTGGAGCATGCTCTTGAGATGGCGAAAGAAGCCATTCAAGGATGTATTGCTGTCCTGAAGGAGGAAGGCGAACCTGTGCCTGACGATAGTGAAACATTAGAGTATTCGCTGCAACTAAGCGCTTAATTTTTTGTCCGACAATTCCCCGGGTACATCAGCACCATCTATATCTTTACTACATGGACTATTCCCCCAAAAGAATAATAGACCTGCTGGAACAAAAAGGATATTTCCTGAATAGGATAACCGGGAGCCATCATATCTACTTTAATAAAGAAACAAGAAAAATTGTTGTTGTCCCGGTTCACAGCAATAAGGACATCCCTAAAGGAACATTTATGAGTATTTGCCGTCAGGCGGGAATTTCCAAAAATGAAATTTAAAACTAAGTGACACTTCAGGAAAATAAAAAAATCTACTTTCTCTCCGACTTTCACCTCGGCGCACCCGATCATGCCAGCAGTCTTGAAAGGGAGAAAACGATCGTTCAGTTTTTGGAAGAAATTAAAAAGGAAGCCGCCGAGATTTTTTTGGTGGGTGATATGTTTGATTTCTGGTATGAGTACCGAAGGGTGGTGCCGAAAGGTTACGTGAGACTACTCGGGAAATTGGCCGAACTTTCAGATGCAGGTATCCAACTCCATTTCTTTGTGGGCAATCATGATATGTGGATGCGGGATTATTTTCAGCTGGAACTGAATATCCCTGTTTATTTTGAACCCAGGGAATTTGAACGCAACGGTAAGAAGTTTTTGATCGGGCATGGCGATGGCCTCGGTCCCGGCGATCAGGGGTACAAAAGACTGAAAAAAGTATTTCGCAGCCCGGTTAGCAAATGGCTGTTTGGAATTTTCCCGCCCCGCTTTGGTATGGGACTCGCTAATTACCTGAGCCGCCGCAGCCGGGCACAAACAGGAGCCACGGAAGAAGTTTTTCTCGGAGAAGACAAGGAATGGCTGATCCTTTTCTGTAAAGACATGCTTAAACAAAAAAAAATCGACTTTTTTGTCTTTGGACATAGACACCTGGCCATTGATCATCGTCTTACTCCCCTCTCCACTCCGTGGAGAGGGGCAGGCCTGCCCTCCGTAGCTTCAGCGAAGGAGGGGGGTGAGGTCCGGTACATCAACCTCGGTGACTGGATCCGCTATTTTACGTATGCTGTTTTTGACGGGGAGCAACTGACACTTCAATCATATAAAGGAAAGGATGACAAGATCATCCGGAACTGAATGAGGAAAACCCTGAACATATTGTTTGTATTGTTATTGCCTTTTACTGCCCCTGGCCAGGAAGACAGCAGTTTCCGGCTGGTGAAAATAATGAAAGGTGATATTGTTGATTTTACCGTTGACAACCTGGACAATATCTATGTGCTCAACAGCCGGAACCAGGTGAAGAAATTTAATATAAACGGGGACTCGGTGGCAGTATACAATGATGTGAGAAAATTCGGGCAGGCCTCTTTGATCGATGTGTCCAACCCGCTGAAAGTGCTGTTATATTATAAAGATTTTGCCACTGTGGTTATGCTGGACCGCTTCCTGAATGCAGTGAATGTGGTGGACCTGCGTAAACAGGGGGTATTGCAGGCCAAAGCCATCGGTCAGTCGTATGACAATAAGATCTGGGTGTATGATGAGCTGGAGGCTAAACTGAAAAAGATAGACGAGAGCGGAAAATTGTTACTGGAAACACCTGATTTCCGGTTACTGCTTGGGCAGTCTGTAACACCCGTAAAGATCTTTGATGAGAACAGGTATGTGTATCTCTATGATTCAGTGAAAGGAGCTTATGTATTTGATTATTTTGGGGCCCTTAAGAATGGTATCCTGATCCAAAACTGGCAAAACTTCAAGGTGGCCGGTAAATACATTTATGGTTCAAAATCTGATACGCTCTATCGCTACGAAATAAGCACTTTCCAGGTGGACGACTGGCCCATGCCGGAGCCTATCCGCCGGAGTAAAAGTTTCAACTTCAGTTCATCAAGGATATATGCACTGAAGGCTGACTGCGAAGGAAAAGGAGACTGTGTATATATCTACTCTATCCGGTAGGGTTTACTTCTGCCGCCAATTCAATTTTTTATGATATAAAGTGCCAGGCGCATGAATGATTTCCCGGAACAGGTATGGCTGGATAACAAAGTGATGCACTATTTCATTGTGGCGGGTGACATTTTGTTTGTATGGCTGCGCAAAGAAAGTTAATTCGCTTTGTTCAGTATTTCTGCCAGGTCTTTATCATACAACCCGGAACTGCCATATTCCACCACCCTGCCCAGTTCTTTACCTTTTTTCATCACAATAATGGTAGGCACATTTTTCACATCCAATGCTTCGCAAAGATGGCTGAATGTTTTTTTACTTCTGTCAACCCCGATAAGGGTGATGCGTTCATCAGGGAAACCGGCAGCATCTGTAAGCTTGAAGAGGCGGGGTATTATAAAATGGGAATCCTCACACCAGGTACCCATAAATACCAGCAACTGCACCGTGTCCTTATTTTTCTGCAGGGCATCTACTGCTGAAGCATTGGGGGTATAGATCTTCTGGGCCTCGGCATACCACCTGAAGGAGGTATCAGCTGTCAGTACTTCACGGGAAAGGATCCCTTTCAGTGACTTTTCATTGGGCCGCTCCACCAATATCTCATATTGCATGCCTGCCGGAGCCTTGGCGGAGGCAGGATCTTGCGCAACGGCGATACTCCAGTTCAGCAGGGCAAGGATAAAAACGGGCAACAATTTCTTCATAACTGTTCTCATAATGGGCAAATGTAAAAGGAGGCTGGCAAAAGATGAAAGAGAGGGTGTTAAAGTTGCACTTTCAACAAGCAATTTACAATAGACAATAAGCAATTGGGTTTACCAGGGGGGAAGATATTACAGATTTGAGGGTATTGCTTATTGCCAATTGTCTATTGACTAAAGACTCGCCTTCAGCTCCAGCAGAAAGCCCTTTATTTTCTCCAGCGATTGCATCATAGCAAATTTCTCTTCTGCTCTCTTATTTTTTTTCAGGTATTCCTTGGCTCCTTCGATGGTGAATTTGCGGCGGCGCAGCAGGTCATAGATCAGTACCAGGTTCTTGATGTCAATGGGACGGAAGAAGCGGTCACCCTTGCGGTTCTTGCGGGGCTCCAGTATATCAAACTCGGTCTCCCAATAGCGTATCAGCGACTGGTTTTCCCTGAACATGGTAGCCACTTCTCCAATGGAATAGTATTGCTTTTGAAAAAGGATATCATCCTCCGGTATTTGGATCAGGTCGGCGCTCACGGCAATTTCTTTCAGCGATTTGCGGCCCCGTTTGCCGGGAGTAGAAGAAATAACCGGGACATTTTTTTCTTGCGGGGCAGAGCCGAAGCGATCCTCTATTACTACTGTTTTTTTCTCTTCCACAACAGCAGCCGTGATCGACTGAAGGTTTTCAGCCTCTCCGGCCTCTATAAAATCAAAAGTAATTTGTGATAGAGACTTTCTCATTATTTGTAAAGGTACTAAGCCTCCCCGCATTATTTGATAAAGCAAGGTGCTGTGTGGAAAAGTCAGGTTTTCAGGATTTATTGCCTATTCACTATTGCCCATTGACCTAATCAAGGCTCTGGTTACTGGCTGCTGCTTTTTTGAGAAGGAGGTCAAATTGTTCCGGGCTAAGATCGTTATAGAAGAAATAGATCGGGTCTATCTCCTTATTGTATTTATGTACTTCATAGTGGCAGTGCGGCCCGGTTGATTTCCCGGTGCTGCCCACCCAGCCGATCACTTCACCCCTTTTTACTTTTTGCCCTGCTCTCGATTTCACCCTGACCATATGGCCATACAGTGTTTCATAACCATAGCCATGG
>JANNUI010000532.1:0-8968 GCA_031395125.1 Chitinophagaceae bacterium
ATTAATCGTTTTAAAACCCGGCATCCGTAATGGCAGTGTTCTAATATTTTTTATCCTTTTGCCTGTATTCAACTGTTGAAAAAAAACAGTATTTTACAAGCGGAGGTAACCTGAATTGAGAGAAGCCCTATTTATAAAAAAAAATAAAGACCGCTGGCTGAGGATACAGCAGCAGCCTTCCGCCGACCCGGATGAAATGGCAGCTGACTTCACCCAACTGCTGGATGACCTGGCCTATGCCAAAACATTCTATCCTTCCGGAAAGGTCACTACGTTCATCAATACCCAGGCTTCTAAAATTTACCTGGATGTTTACCGGAACAGGAAAGAGGATTCCAACCGGTTGATCAGTTTCTGGAAACATGACCTGCCGCTTACCATCCGCAAGCATCATAAAACCATTCTATTTTCCTTTATTGTCTTTTGCATCTTTTTCATCATCGGGTATTTTACTTCGGCCAAAGATGAAGAGATCACCCGGAGCATTCTCTCTGACGATTATGTGGACATGACACATGAGAATATCGAACAGGGAAACCCGTTTGGAGTGTATGAATCAGGAAACCCCATCCTGAGCTGGCTGGGCATCATGATCAATAATATTAAAGTGGCGATAAGGGATTTTGTATCAGGTATTTTTGCCGGTGTGCCCACCTTTTACAGCCTTGGCCAGTTTGGGATCATGGTCGGGGCTTTCGACCAGATGTTTGCAGCAAAAGGGCTGGGTATCGATTTCTGGCTGGTGGTGTTTGTACACGGAACCCTGGAGATTGTTGCTTTCATCATTACCTGTGCAGCAGGGTTTGTATTGGGGAAAAGTTACCTTTTCCCCGGCACCATCAGGCGGATGGATTCATTTAAGATAGGTGCAAAGGACGGGGTGAAGATCCTGATCGGCCTGATGCCGGTGTTTGCCCTTGCCGCTTTTTTTGAAGGACTCTTTACAAGGCTTTATAATGATCTGTCCATACTCACCACCCTGGTTGTTACATTGTCGGTCCTGTTTGTAGTATGGTATTTTGTCATTTATCCCATCCGGCTGCATAAAAGATTATCTGTTCAGTTAAATGAGGAGGAAGTTTAAGTGCGTCAATTCAACCACAGCCATGCCATCAGGCTTTTTATCAGCAGGGCGCTGCTCTGCCTGGCCCTGTTATTTTGCAGTATTACTGCCCGATCGCAATCGGATGAAGATTCTGTCTTAATGATTGATGAAGGAGTGAAAGAGGAAAGCTCCGCTGATGAGGAGTACACAGATACCGGGAATAAAACAGACCAGGAAAAAGAACATTTCAGGGAAAAAACAGGGGTAGACAGTTTTGCCGTGAAAGAAAGACGGCTGCCCGCTGAGTATGCCGGGACGGTGAAAAAGGATAAGGACTTCTGGTATGCAGATGCCGATTTTTCCAAAAAAAAGAAGAAAGGAAAAGATAACAGGCAGGGTAGTGCGTATGTGCCGCTGGGCCAGCGTCAGTGGTTCCAGACCTTGTTGTGGATGGTGATCATAGGCGCCTTTGCAGGTGCCATCATGTGGTACCTGGCAGACAGTAATATGGGGCTGTTCCGCAAAAAGAATGTGGCAACAACTGCCGGCAGGGCAGGGGAGGATGAGATACCCGAAGATATTTTTGCCATCAATTACCAGAAGGAGATCGATAAGGCGGCTGCACAGGGTAACTACCGGCTGGGCATACGCCTGCTGTTCCTGCGCCTGCTGAAAAACCTGTCGGATAAAAATATTATCCAGTACAAGCAGGACCGCACCAATCTTGATTATCTTATGCAATTACACCCGACCCGGTACTATCCCTCATTTTTCCGGCTCACCCGGCATTATGAGTACAGCTGGTACGGCCTGTTTGATGTTCCGGAAGATGCCTTTAAAACTATTTACAGTGAATTCAACCAGTTTGAAAAGGAAACCGTATAACCCATGAGAGGAAAGACCGCACCATATATACTTTTTGCATTGATTACCGTTGCGTTGATCGCCATGTTCATCACCGGGCAGGGCAAAAAAAAGAAATTTGACGAAAGGATCACCTTTCGGAAGAAGGACAAAATTCCTTATGGTACCTGGGTGGCATACCAGAGTTTACCTAAGTTTTTTCCTGCTGCATCTGTTTACACCACCCGCCAGGAACCCGGCTACTGGGATTCCGTTTCGGTAGATGATTCGCGCCAGGCTTTTATTGCAATCACCCCCAGGTTCATGGCCGATGAATTTGAAATGCGGAAACTCCTTTCTTTTGTGGAGAACGGGAATGATGTATTCGTCAGCTGCAAATATGTATCCGGTGATGTGGAAGAAATGCTGAACTGCAGCGTGTATGAAAGTTATGGGGTCTCTTTGTTCAGCGAAGAGGGAAAATCACTGGGTCCGTCAGAAGATACGCTGGAACTGCGGCTGTTAAAACCACCGTTTGCAGCAGCGGGCAAATACAAATATCCCGGGAAAAGACATAATGCCACATTCACCAGGATCAACAATCCCACCACGGATGTATTGGGAGAATCGGGGACCGGGGTTACCAATTTCATTCACCTCCGTGCAGGCAGGGGAAATTTTTACCTGCACCTGGCGCCGATGGCCTTCACCAATTATTTCCTGCTGCATAAGAACAATATCGGGTATTATGAAAAGCTGATGTCGGTCATCAGTCCCGGCGTGGAGAAAATACTATGGGATGAGTATTATCTCAGCAAACGGGACGGCCCCAAACAAAAAAAGAAGAACTGGATCACGGTGCTGTCCCGCTACCCTGCATTGAAAGCAGCCCTGCTGACAGCCCTGGGCGCCTTGTTGCTGTATATACTGCTGGGTATGCGTCGCAGGCAACGTTACATACCTGTGATGGCAAAGCCCAGGAATGACTCCCTCGACTTTGTAAAGACCATCGGGCGGCTTTACTATGATAAAAGTGATCATAAAAACCTTTGCCGGAAGATGGCCGTTTATTTCCTGGAGCATGTACGGAGCAAGTATAAACTGCCAACGGGTAACTTAGATGAAACCTTTATCAAAAACCTGCAGTTTAAAACAGGCGTGGAGGAGCCGGAACTGCGGGGTATTGTTTCATTTATTAAATATGTGGAAGATGCACCGGTTATTTCGCCTGCAGCAGTAACAGAGTTTCATAAACAGTTGGAATCATTTTATAAGAAAGCATAGCCTCATCCCCGACCCTTCTCCACGTAGTGGAGAAGGGGGAAGGCTTACAGCCTTTTTGTAACGAACCGGGGAATAAAAGATAAACTGAATTTAAAACAAGAGTCACTATGGAAGAGCAACAAATTTTTCAGCAACGCACCGACCTCACAGCACTCAACGAAGCTGTCATGTCTATCCGCAATGAGATCAAAAAGATCATCGTCGGCCAGGATGAGATGGTGCGCCTCATCATCACGGCATTACTGGCCGACGGCCACGTACTGATTGAAGGTGTGCCGGGAGTGGCCAAGACAATGACAGCGAAATTAGTGGCAAAAAGTGTGGACGCCGGTTTTTCCCGCATTCAGTTCACTCCCGACCTGATGCCCTCTGATGTTTTGGGCACACCGGTGTTCAATCCAAAGGAAGCTGTATTTGATTTTAAGAAAGGCCCGGTCTTCAGCAATATTGTGCTGGTGGATGAGATCAACCGGGCGCCGGCGAAAACACAGTCAGCCCTGCTGGAGGTCATGGAAGAAAGACAGGCGACGGTGGATGGCAAAACGTATATGATGGCTTCACCCTTTATGGTGCTGGCTACGCAAAACCCGGTGGAGCAGGAGGGAACCTATCGCCTGCCTGAAGCGCAACTGGACCGTTTCCTTTTTAAGATCATGGTGCCTTATCCAACAGAGGAAGAGGAGATGACCATCCTTACCCAGTTTCATAATATGGGTAATGCTACACCGCTGGATATGATAAAGCCTGTATTAGGTGCCAAGCAGATAGTAGCGCTGCGGCAGCAGGTAAAAACACTGGTGATCGAGGAAAGATTGCTGCAGTTCATTGCCAAACTGATTCACCAGACAAGGAACAATAAGTCTGTATATCTCGGCGCTTCACCAAGGGCATCACTGGCCATCATGAATGCTTCCAAAGCCATGGCCGCCATACAGGGCCGTGATTTTGTAACGCCGGAAGACATCCTGGCCATTGTGCCACCAGTATTGCGCCACCGCATCATTCTTTCTCCCGATAAAGAAATGGAAGGAATAACCGAGGATGATGTGATCAAACAGATTTTGCAAGCAATGGATATACCAAGATGATTTTTTTTCGTTACATAGCCAGGCTGATTCAGCGTTCTTCCTTATACCTGAATAACATCGTTTACTACATCGCAGGGGGGTTGGCAGGAATCTTTGTTGTCAGTTATTTCATTCCTGAATTATTTCGGATAGGGGGACTGATACTTCTTCTTCTCGGGATTTCAATATTGATAGATGCTTTGCTTGCTTACAGCAAAAAGACCGGCATAACCGCCAGCCGGGAGGTTGCTGACCGGTTCAGCATCGGCGACCCGAATAAAGTGGTCATTCAGCTTGCCAATCATTATGCTTTTCCCATCCGTGCCAGCATTATTGATGAACTGCCTGCACAGTTCCAGGAAAGAAACTGGATAAGAAAACTGTCTGTGCCAGGAGATGGCAAACATGAATTGGTCTATACACTTACTCCCACATCAAGGGGTGAATATGTTTTCCATGACATCAATGTATATGTGCATGCTCCTTTGCAGCTCGTAAAAAGAAGATATGTTTTTCCGGAAGAGCAGACGGTAAAGGTCTATCCCTCGTATGTGCAGATGCGGCGCTACCAGTTGCTGGCAGTGAGCAACCGCCTGCAGGAAGTGGGAGTGAAGCGGATCAGAAAGATCGGGCACAGTATGGAGTTTGAGCAGATAAAGGAATATGTACGGGGCGATGATTTCCGCACTATCAACTGGAAAGCCACCGCCCGCAAGGATGGGCTGATGGTCAATAATTATACCGATGAACGCAGCCAGCAGATCTATTGCCTGATCAACAAAGGCAGGGTGATGAAAATGCCTTTTAACGGGATGACATTGCTGGACTATGCCATCAATGCATCGCTGGTGCTGGCCAATGTGGCGCTGGTGAAACAGGACAAGGCGGGTATCATCACTTTCGAAAAGAACCTGGATACGTTTCTCGCAGCCGATAAAAAGGCCGGGCAAATGAACATGGTACTTGAAACACTGTACCGGCAAAAAACGGATTTCCTGGAATCTGATTTTGAAAAACTGTTCTCCGTGATCCGGAACCGGGTGACGAACCGCAGCCTGCTGGTGCTGTTCACCAATTTTGAGTCGGTGGAAAGCCTGCAGCGGGAAATGACGGCGCTGAAAAAAATCGCCAAATATCATTTGCTGCTGGTGGTGTTCTTTGAGAATACCGAGTTAAAGGCTTTGCTGGAAAGAAAAGCCGGTTCGCTGGAGGATATTTATATCAGGACCATTGCCGATAAGTTCATGTACGAAAAGAAACTGATGGTAAAAGAACTGCACAAGAACGGGATACTCTCCATCCTTACCAGCCCGGAAAACCTGACAGCGAATACAGTGAACAAATACCTTGAGCTGAAGACGAGGATGTCAATCTGAGGCCGGAAGTCAGAAGTCAGAAGTCGGAGGCCAGGATCTTATAGTTTGTAGTTTCATTTTTCCGACTGGATATTTTAATACTATCTGGAACAGGGTTTTTTCAGCCTTTACAGTTCTGGGGTACATTTGCAGAATGAGTATAAATCATAACCCCCCTTTAGGGGATGGGGGCTTTGAAGAAGGCCAGGTGCTGCTTATCGATAAACCCCTGCACTGGACATCTTTTGATGCGGTAAGAAAGATCCGCAACCTCATCCGGATTAAGAAAGTGGGTCATGCCGGTACATTGGATCCGCTGGCAACCGGGTTGCTGATCATCTGTACCGGGAAATTCACCAAACGCATCAATGAATTCATGGCGCAGGAGAAAGAATATACCGGCAGCTTTACACTCGGCGCCACTACGCCCACTTATGACCTGGAATCAGAACCGGTAAATTTTCTGCCTGCTGAAAATATCACAGAGGACCTGATCAGGAATGCTACTGCAGCATTTACCGGTGAGATATTACAGGTGCCCCCGGCGCACTCCGCTATCAAACAGGATGGCAAAAGGGTGTACGAGCTGGCCAGGCAGGGGAAAGAAGTAATACTGGAACCTAGAAAGGTCACCATTCGTGAATTTGCCATTGAGAAAATAGAGATGCCGGTTGTCCACTTCAAAGTGGTATGTACCACCGGTACTTATATACGTAGCCTGGCCAATGATTATGGTAAAGCATTGGGTTGCGGCGCTTATCTCAGCAGCCTTTGCCGTACCAGGATCGGTAATTTTTTATTGCAGCAGGCAATGAGTATCGAAGCATTTGAAGAGAAGATAAAAGCAGGGTATAAGTAGTGTCTCAGTTTGTTTGTCATGCCGGGGAACCGAGGCATCTGAATTATTAAGGTTATCCTGATTGTTGTAGCTGGTTAGATTCCTCCGCAGCCTGTACTGAGGTACGAAGTATCGGAATGACAAACTGAGACACTATAGCACAAACGGATAACTGATCGCTAATTGAAACTGGTCGGCGTCCCTCCAGCTTTTGTATCCAAACCATTTATTCTGCACTGCAGCGTTCACCGGAGAAGGGCTGGGGTCTTTTGCTTTGATAGAATAATCCAGGCGGATCACAAAAAAACTAAGGTCAATACGGAAGCCGGCGCCCACACCCACCGCAAGGTCCCTTCCCAGGCTTCGCATTGAAAAAACTTCTTCAGACGGGCGGGAGGGAGCCGATTTCATGAACCAGATATTGCCGATATCAGTGAATAGAGCACCTTCAACAGGTAAACCAAAAGCTTTTACCAACGGAAACCTGTATTCAATATTTGCTTCGATATGTACATCACCATAACGGTCGGGCAGACCTGTGGTACCGAAATCTTTGATGGAAGCACCGGGCCCCAGTTTTCGAAGCCCCCATGCCCGCATACTGTTGGGCCCCCCGGCAAAATACTGCCGCAGCAAGGGCAGGTTGTATCGTTTGTTTGGATTGGCGGTGGAATTGAATTCATATCCGAGACCAATGAAACTGTGCAGGACCAGCGATGATTTTTTGAAATTGATCTTGCGGGCAAATTCCGCATCCACTTTTATAAAACGGAAGAGATTGGTATCCAGAAAATCATTTTTGATCAATCCGGACAGCAGCCCCGACACTTCCACATTTAAATTAAAAGTATTGATATGTTTGTTCCGGCCGCCTTTTACCTGCACACCTCCCATCATGGAAGAAATGAACCCATCTGCAAAAATATTCCGCAGCGAGGGGTTCTTGATAAAAATAGAATCCAGCAACGGAAGCGAGTTAAAAGAAGAGTATTCAATATTGGGGAAACGCAGGGTAACTGATTTTTTGCCCCACAGGAATTCATAGCCCCATGATCCGTTAATAGTACTGAGGTTGTACAATTGCCTCCGTTCGATAAGCGAAGCATTAAAAGCAAGCACGGTACGAAAACTGTTCCGGATCTTTTCCGACAGCCAGTTCATGCGGGGAATAGAGCGGGGAAAGGTGAAAGTATGGTTGATGCTCAACTGCCTTGTTTGAATAAACTTGATATCCGTGGCGGTATCACGGCCGGTTTCCACGCCAAAGCGGATATTGGTGCTGGACAGGTTAGCGGCACGGGCAAAATTCCTGTTTTGTAAACCTACGTTCAAAGCAATGCCAAAAAGGTTGCCTGATACTGTATTGTTATTGCGGCTGCCTTCGAGGTTGGCGACAAAAGAATATTTTCTGGCGGGGGTCAGCCGGATAATAAAATCTGCCGTATCCAGGTCTTTTCTCACCACCGGCTCAATACTGGTAAGCCTCCAGGCGCTGAGCGAATTGAACCGGCTGATGGTGCGGAAATAATTCCGCTGGTCATACAGGTCTTTATGGCGAAGAAAAATATTTGCCGGCAATATCTTTGGCTTGAACATGTTGCGGTAGGAAATGACTTTCACATTGCCGGCCATGGTCTCTTTCCGGGTAAGACCCGCCGTGTCGAGTTGTATGTCCGTGTAAACGGTTATGTTGCCTACATAATATTTTTTCAGTTTGCTGCTGTCGAACCCGGGTTTTAGCCTTATCTCAAGGTCGGCGGTTGGTTTCTCCCGTCTTTCTTTCAGTTTTTGCAGGAGTTCCAATTGTTCCAGCGGGTCAAGCGTTGGCCGCAGCAATTCTATGTCCAGTGTATCCCAGAGGCCGATCAGCAGTTCACGGCCGAAACGCATATAACCATTGTTGCGGTAGAGCAGCACCAGTCTGTCCAGTTCTTCTGATATGGCGGCTTTGGCGAAGGGATCGCCTTCTTTTATCAGCCCGGGGCTTTGGGTAGCCAGGCTTTGCAGTTCGGGTTGTTTGATGTTGTAGGCGAAGGAATCGATCCGGACCACTTTGCCGGGCTTCACATCAAAATTCACCGTGCTGCGGTACTGGTTATTCGTGGCTGAATCAACAACAGTATGGTAAGTAATAGTATCTTTAAAATAACCCAGCGAGATGAGCAGGGCCCGCATGTAAATGACGGACTTGTCGGCATTGGCGCTTTCATAGGCCGGCGGGTTTTTCATCACACTCCATAGTATCTTCGACACCGACCGGGATTTGATGCTGTCGTCCAGCTGCGCTTTAAGGCGGGAATTCAAGGTTGCCTTTTCTTCGTTTGTAAAGTCGCCGGTAACATTGATATTTGTTTTATAAACAAAGGGCCTGTTGGCCGGATATTTTTTTACCACAGTACAGGATGTGATCAACCCAATCAAAAGACCGGTGCAGTAAAGTTGCTGGAGGTACCTGCGGATGGAGGACTGACCGGTTGACATAAACTGATAATCAGGATGGTATGCTTTCAAAATCAAAGCTCAAATATATCCAAAC
>JANNUI010000562.1:0-2439 GCA_031395125.1 Chitinophagaceae bacterium
ATAGATAAAAAAAGAATGAGCCCCTTCTTTATGATGGACTATGGCTCTAAGATCGAGTTCTCCCCTTCCAAAGAACCAAGAGGGGTTGGGGTGCATCCCCATGCTGGTTTTGAAACCGTGACGATCGCTTACCAGGGAAAAATTGCCCATCACGACAGTGCCGGCAACAGCGGAATTATCGGCGAGGGTGATGTGCAGTGGATGACGGCAGGTTCAGGTTTGTTGCACAAAGAATATCATGAAGAAAATTTCAGCAAGACAGGTGGGTTTTTCCAAATGGTGCAACTATGGGTAAACCTGCCTGCAAAGGATAAAAAGACAAAACCGAAATACCAGGAAATAACCAATGGGGTGATGGGTAAACACCAGCTGGCAGATGGAAAAAGTTATATTGAGGTAATAGCCGGTGAATACAATGGCGTCAAAGGCCCTGCCTTTACTTTCACTCCCATACAACTGTACAATGCGAGACTGAAAAAAGGAGCAAGCGCCACATTGAGCTTCCCGGCCAACCACAATACCGGTTTACTGGTTGTGGAAGGAACAGTGCTGATGAACGGCAGCAAGGCAGATACCGATCATTTTGTGCTTTTTAAGAATGATGGCGAAGAAATTGAAATAGAAGCTGCAGAAGATTCCATCGTACTGGCGCTTTCAGGAGAACCTATCGACGAACCCATTGCCGCCTATGGCCCCTTTCTGATGAATACCTGGCCCGAAGTGGAACAGGCCATACAGGATGTGAATACGGGAAAATTTGGGGTGCTGGAGGATTAATTTGGCAATAGACAATAAGCAATTTGCAATAAGCAAAAAGAAAAGTTATCAAGCTGGTAAACGACATCTGAAAATACGGAGAAGCTTGCCTGTTGTCAATTGCCTATTGCTTATTGATCTCCTTCTTTTCAATAAATGCAATCAGGTTCTTCCTCGCATTTTTCTGGATCTTTCTCTTCATCCAACTCATCCAGCCAAATAAAGCCCCTTTCCAGCCCAGCGCTTGTGCCGCCCACTTGCTGAGTTTGAATCCATCGCTGTGTTCGATAATTTTTCCGTCTTTCAACTTCATAAAGGCTTTGATGTTGTTGACAACTTTTCTTCCTGTTTTTGAAAAAGTATAAGTGGCCACCCAGTTGCAGGTGGCATATTCCTCATCCAGCAGCTGAATAGTTGAGAAGGTCAGTGAAAAATCCCTTGCATTTGTACAAAGCATCTCCCACATGTATTTTGCCTCATCTCCACGGAGCAGGCCAAAGGCCGGGTCGCTGAAAACAATATCATCGCTGTAACAACTGTTCATGGCCTGGTAATCCAGTTTTTGAAAAGCCGTATAGAACTTCGTTATGATGTCTGCATTCGTTTGCATAAAAGAAGTTGATATGAAGGGAGAATCAGTAAATTTAGTTCTTCAAATTCAAGTTACATGAGAAAATCTGCATTCATCCTCCTGCTTTTCTTTTTCAGCATTCGTTCCTTTACACAAACCGACCAGGACTCTGCCTGGATACGGGAAAACTATACCAAGCAGGAATTGACGATCCCCATGCGGGATGGTATCAAACTTTTCACCGCTGTCTATTTGCCAAAAGATAAAAGTGAGAAGCATCCTGTCATGATGAACCGGACCCCTTATTCCTGTGCACCCTACGGGACTGATTTCAACGGAAGGTTGCTGAGCAGTCACTGGAAATATTATGCAAGGGAAAATTATATCATCGTGATCCAGGATGTCCGTGGCCGCTGGATGAGTGAAGGGGAGTTTGTGGATGTGCGGCCGTTCAATAAAAACAAGACCGGCAACGATATTGATGAAGCCAGCGATACCTACGATGCGATTGACTGGCTGATAAAGAATATTCCCAATAATAATGGCAATGTGGGGGTGTTCGGCATTTCCTATCCGGGTTTTTATTCTACGATGGCGGCGGCATCCGGTCACCCGGCCTTAAAAGCAGTGAGCCCGCAGGCGCCGGTTACGGAATGGTTCATGGGCGATGATTTTCATCACAACGGCGCTTTTTTCCAGATGGATGGTTTTAATTTCTACTCCGGCTTTGGTAAACCCAGGCCAAAACCTACTACTGTTGGTTCAAGGGGATTTGATTTTCCCATCCGCGACAACTATAAATTCTATTTGGAGAACCCGCTGCCCAAACTGATGGAATACATGAAAGACAGTGTGGCGTTCTGGAAAGACATTTATGCCCACCCCAATTATGATGACTGGTGGAAAGCAAGAGATGCACGGAGGGCCATGTATGATATCAAACCGGCCATGCTGGTGGTGGGTGGTTTATTTGATGCGGAAGATTGTTATGGTGCATGGAATTTGTACAAGGCAATAGAAAAACAAAATCCATCCGCCAATAATAAACTGGTGATGGGCCCGTGGAGCCATGGGCAATGGGGCGGCCGTGATGGCAGCAGTATGGGCAATAT
>JANNUI010000617.1:0-2275 GCA_031395125.1 Chitinophagaceae bacterium
TTTCAGATCTGCTGAATAAATGGACAAAGGCCCCTAAACAGATGGAATTGCTGCTCAGCTACCTGCATTTGATAAAAACGGAAGGTGAGGTGACCAAATCTGCGCTGCTGAAAAAATCAGGGGCTTCCGACGCACAACTCAAAGGATTGGCGGATAAGCAAATTCTCCGGACAGAAAAACGCATCATTGACCGCATCAAATACCTGCCAAAGAATGTAAGCATTGATTTTGAGCTGACCGGAGTGCAGCAAAAGGCTTTTGAACAGGTAAAAGAACAGCTGGAAGAGAAAGCGGTCTGTTTGCTGCATGGCGTTACCTCCAGCGGCAAGACGAATATCTATATCCGGCTGATCGAAGAATACATCAAACAAGGCCAGCAGGTATTATACATGCTCCCGGAAATCGCCCTTACTTCGCAGGTCATAAGAAGATTACAAAAACACTTTGGGGGCTATATCGGTGTTTATCATTCCAAATTTTCGCAAAATGAAAGGGTGGAGATATGGAACAAGGTTAAAACAGGAGAGCTGCGGGTGATACTGGGGGCAAGGTCTTCAGTGTTTCTGCCTTACCAGCACCTTGGTTTGATCATCTGTGATGAGGAGCATGATGGTTCCTACAAGCAACAGGAGCCAGCGCCAAGATATAATGGAAGAGATGCTGCGATCTATTTTGCTTCTTTATTTGGAGCGAAGACATTGCTGGGCAGCGGTACACCCTCTATAGAGAGTTATTATAATGCAACCACCCGTAAATACGGTTTTGTGGAACTGTTGCAACGCTTTGGTGATCTGAAACTGCCTCCTATTGAAATGATCGATACCCGGAAGATCATACAGAAAGACCGGTCCAAAGTAATGTTGTCGCCACAGCTAGTTGAATCTGTGAATGAAATACTGGCCAGGGGCAAACAGGTGATACTGTTTCAGAACCGCCGGGGTTATGCACCTTACCAGGTATGCAGTGTGTGCGGCTGGATACCGCAATGTAAATACTGTGATGTATCGCTGACCTATCACAAGCTCAGTAACAAATTGGTTTGCCATTATTGCGGTACCAGCTACCCGCCCGTGCACAGTTGCGCCGCCTGCGGGAGTGATAAATTTGTGCAGCGGAATTTCGGCACCGAAAAAATTGAAGAGCAATTGCAGGAAACTTTTCCTGATGCCAAAGTGGCAAGGATGGATATTGATACGGTTCGGGGTAAAAATGCACATGATGTGCTGATACAGCAATTTGAGCAACAACGGATCGATATACTCGTTGGCACACAGATGGTGGTGAAGGGGCTGGACTTTGATAATGTGGACCTCGTTGGGATTTTAGATGCCGACGGGCTTTTACATTTCGCCGATTTCCGGGTGAATGAACGGGCCTTTCAACTGATGGAGCAGGTGAGTGGAAGGGCAGGTCGTAAAGAAGAAACCGGGAGGGTTTTAGTGCAGACATCACAACCGCAGCATCCATTGCTGCAGATGGTACAACGGCATGATTATAAAACCATGTTTGGCGAAGAACTGAAAAAAAGAAAAGAGTTTTCATATCCGCCATACTCCCGCATCATACATCTTACATTCAAACATAAGTTTAAGGAGGTGGTTGAGCGGGCAGCACATAATTATGCAGATACATTAAAGAATAAGTATGGCAATTATATTGTAGGTCCCGCCGAGCCGGTCATCGGCCGTATAAGAAATCAATACCTGATGGAACTCTTATTAAAGCTGCCAAGGGACGGGAAAACTATCAATCATTGTAAGAAAGATCTCCTGGAACAGGTAGCTATCCTGCATCAGCATAAAAGTTTCAGAAGTGTGACCGTGGTGGCGGATGTGGATGCAGTGTAAGAGCGGCCCCCTAAATCCCCGCAAGGAGCACTTGCCAACACACCTGCCTACCGGCAGGCAGGCAGCCCTCGCTTTTAGGAAATGCTGATAGCAATCAGGGTTTGCCAAGATGGTGAGTAAAGAGATGAAGATGATGTGGTAGAACTGAAGTTTGGCTTTGCAATGGAGCACCGCTCCCTCCATTTTGGGGAGGGAGCTGGAGGGAGAGGTCTAAGTTTCAGGGCAGTGACGATCGTGGCGGATGTAGATGCAGTGTAAGCGTCTGGTCCCGGAATATTGTCAATACCTGAAAACTTCTATTTCAAATACTTATCAAACCAATCAATGAACATTTTTATTTCTGCTTCATCCCTATCCCATCCGTGACCACCACCTTTTTTTATAGTTAACATTACGGGCACTTTGGCCTCCTGTAATTTTTTTACCAG
>JANNUI010000638.1:0-3053 GCA_031395125.1 Chitinophagaceae bacterium
CTTGGCAGCAATGAAAGAAAACATCCCTGGATGGATGAAGGGATGAACAGTTATTATGATGATAAATACAAGACCCGGCATTATCCTGAAACAGCAAAACTGGAAAGACTCCTTTTTGAAACACAGGCCATAGAAAAACTGGACCAGCCGATAGAAACCTCTTCTGAAAAATTTAATGTACTCAATTACGGGCTGGTGGCTTATTACAAAACCGCAGAATGGATGCGGTACCTGGAATCACAACTCGGTACAGAGGTATTTAACAATGCCATGCAGGAATATTACCGACGCTGGCAATTCAGGCATCCGGGGCCGGATGATTTTAAAAACCTGATGGAAGAGATAAGTGGCAAAAACCTGGATGATGTTTTTTCTTTATTGAATAAAACAGGAACAATTCCCAGCCAGAAAAGAACCGGCACTAAAACCGCTTTTATTTTTGATTTCAAGTCGTTGGAAAAATATGGCAAAAAACCTACCAAAGATCTTATTCTCTTCGGCCCGGCCATTGGGGCAAACAGCTATGATAAATTCATGGCAGGTGCATTTGTCACCAACATGAAGCTGCCCCCTTCCCGGTTACAGTTCTTACTGGCGCCGATGTATGCCACCGGCTCAAAGAGCGTTACCGGGATCGGTTTTGTATATCATACATTCTACCCCAACAGTTTTTTCAGGAAAATAGAACTGGGAGTAAATGGCTCTTCTTTTACTGCTGATGAGTATAAAGACAATGATGGGAAAAAAGTTTTCCTGGGTTTTACCAAAATAGTTCCGGGTATTAAACTAACACTGAAAGAGAAAAATCCACGGAGTACTTTCAACCGTTTCATTCAGTTCAGGACCTACTTAGTCAGCGAAGATGGTCTCCGCTTTTACCGGGACACAGCTATCACATTTCCCGGCCCCGACACCAGCATCACGACTAAATACCGTACCACCAGTGAAAACAGAACACTGAACCAGGTCAGGCTGGTAATAGAAAACAACCGGGCGCTGTATCCTTACAGCGGGGAACTTAAACTGGAGCAGGGAAAAGATTTTGTCCGTACTGCCTTCACCGGTAAATATTTTTTCAATTACCCGAAAGAAGGCGGCCTCGATGTCCGCCTGTTTGCCGGGAAATTCTTATACACCAGCTCCAAAACATTTGCCAAACAGTTTGCCACTGACCGCTATCACCTGAACCTGACCGGCGCCAATGGCAATGAGGATTACACCTACAGCGACTACTTCATCGGGAGAAATAAATTTGAAGGGCTGGCCAGTCAACAGATCATGGTGAGGGATGGAGCATTCAAGGTAAGGACAGACCTGCTGGCCGACAAAGTGGGAAAGACAGATGACTGGCTGATGGCGGTCAACCTGGGCACCACGATCCCTTCCTCCATCAACCCGCTGTCGATGCTGCCGGTAAAGATCCCGCTGAAACTTTTCCTTGACATCGGCACTTATGCAGAAACCTGGAAACAAAATGCGGAGACCGACCGTTTTCTCTTTGCTGCCGGGCTGCACATTCCCCTGTTCATGGAAACTGTCAACATCTATATACCGCTATTATACAGCAATGTGTACAGGGATTATATCCAGTCCACCATTGAGAAAAAACAACGGTTCTGGAAAAAGATCTCTTTCTCCTTTGACATCTCTAATTTCAGCTTCCGGAAAATTGACCGCAACCTTGCTTTCTGATGAGTGACCCCAGCATACAATACCTCACCCGCCGGGAAATTGATACGATAAAATGGGATAGCTGTATTGATGCCGCAAGCAACGGGCTGATCTATGCTTATTCCTTCTACCTCGACCACATGGCCCGCAACTGGGATGCACTGGTATTTAATGACTATGAAGCGGTGATGCCGCTTACCTGGAACAGGAAGTTTGGGATCCGGTATTTGTACCAGCCCTTTCTGGCAGCACAGTTAGGTGTGTTCGGGCAGCATATTCATGGTGAACTGGTCGACCGTTTTATTCATGCCATTCCTTCTTCATTCAGGCTGGTGGAAATTTCACTCAACAGCGCCAATCATCCTGGTAGTTCCAAAAGATCATACCGGCAAAGGAGCAATTATGTTCTTCCGCTGAACAAACCATACGAAGCGCTTTATCAGAACTACAATGAAAATATCCGGCGGAATATAAAAAAGGCATTACAAGCAGGCTGTAAAGCAGAAAAAGCGTTTGATGCAGAGAAAGTAATCGAACTGGCAATGGCACAGATGAAAAGCCATGACAAGCAGTCGGCCAACAATGTGGACCGCTTTAGGAAATTATACCACTACCTGCATAAAAAGAACATCGCAACTACTTATGGCATTTCTTTAAATAATGAACTGCTGGCCAGTTCTGTCTTCTTTTTCTCTCACCACCGGGCCTATTATATCCTGGTGGGCAATCACTCCAACGGAAGGACCCTCGGCGCATCTCATGCATTGGTTGATGCTTTTATTAAAGACCATGCTGATACAAACTTATTCCTGGATTTTGAAGGATCAGACCTGCGGAACCTTGCTTCCTTTTACAGCAGTTTCGGGGCTGCACATGAAACCTATCCGGCCTTGCGGATCAACAGGCTCCCTTTCTATTTGAGATGGATGAAGAGATAGTCAGGAGTCGGGAGTCGGGAGCCGGTCCGCAAGGACTCCTTCGGAGGAGCCGGTTTCCCTGCTTGTAAGAATTTTTTCTGCTACCAATAGGTCTAAAGGCCGTGTGATCTTTATATTATTGTCCTCACCTTCCACCAATGAAACCCTCAAACCAAAAGCCTCCACCACGGTTGCTTCATCGGTGAACTTGTCCTTATAATCGATCTGGAAAGCGGGCAACAATATCTTACTGTGAAAAGTTTGCGGGGTTTGTACGAACATTACTTTATTCCTGTCAAATGCATCGCTGCCTTCCTCTGTAAGAAGTCTTATACTGTCTCTGGAGGCAATGGCCGGAATGGCTGTACCGGTTTCCACGGCCTGTTTATAGCAGCGGTGTATCAGCTCTTTTGTGAGCAAACAACGTACTCCGTCATGTACAAAAATGATAGAGTCCTCCTCTAC
>JANNUI010000002.1:0-4515 GCA_031395125.1 Chitinophagaceae bacterium
CAGGGCGATAGTAAATCATTGGGTAAGAGAAATCGGACTGACAGCCGAAGAACTAAAGACGAACAAAAGTATTGCCCAGCAATTACGACTGCTGGCCGAACAGGCTAAAATTCATCTTAGTTCAAATGGATCATTCAGGGGAGA
Source organism: Chitinophagaceae bacterium (assembly GCA_031395125.1). Taxonomy (GTDB): domain Bacteria; phylum Bacteroidota; class Bacteroidia; order Chitinophagales; family Chitinophagaceae; genus JJ008. Next base: position 145 of record JANNUI010000002.1, read on the forward strand.
GGTGGCCGTGCAGGAACTGAAGCTTTCAAAAGAAGAATTCGAACAACTAGCCATGCCCCTGGTGGAGAAAACCATTCGATGCTGTGCCAATGCACTCAGCGATGCGGGAGTTGCAATCACTAATATCGAAGAGGTGGTGATGGTAGGCGGCTCCACAAGAATTCCCCTGGTCCAGAAGACGGTAAGGGAATTTTTCTCAAGAGAACTACACCTTTCGCTGAACCCGGATGAAGTGGTGGCCCTGGGCGCAGCCATACAAGCTGATATCCTGGCCGGGAACAATAAAGATTTTTTATTGCTGGATATTACCCCGCTTTCATTGGGTATTGAAACAATGGGCGGGTTGATGGATGTACTCATTCCCCGCAATTCCAAAATTCCTTCCAAGGCATCACGGCAGTATACCACACAAAAAGATGGCCAGAGCGGAATAAAAATTGCTGTGTACCAGGGTGATAGGGACCTGGTGAAAGACAACCGTAAACTGGCCGAATTCAGCCTGACCGGTATTCCCGGTATGCCTGCCGGCTTGCCCAAGGTGGAAATTTCATTCCTGGTGAATGCTGACGGCATCCTGGTGGTGAAAGCAAAAGAACTGCGCAGCGGCACAGAACAGAGCATTGAAGTAAAGCCCCAATACGGCCTCACCGATGAAGAAGTGGAAAAAATGCTGCTCGATTCTGTAACCCATGCCAGGACAGATATGCAAAAAAGGGCATTGGTGGAGGCGCAAACAGAGGCCCGGCAAATACTGGACAGCACCAGCCAGTTTATGGTGAAAAACAGGTCCATGCTCAGTGATGAAGAACATATCCTCACTGAAAATGCCATGAATGAATTGTCACAAAAACTTTCAACGGGCGACAAGGATGCGATACATGCTGCTATTGAAAAGCTGAATGAGATCTCAAGGCCCTATGCGGAACGGCTGATGGATGAAGCCATCACAACGGTTATGAAGGGGAAGAAGATCTGATGCGAAGTTTCTTTATCAAATCACGAAGTTTGATTAATCCAAAAGTAATAACTACGAGATGAACCAGCAGGGCTGACATCCAGACAGCTTTTCTTTCATACTTAAAATCAACAATTGTCTCTCCTTCGGGGATTATAACTGATATGGCTGAATGGCCTCCCCGGATAATTTTTACTTCTATATTATTGACATAGGCGCTCCACCCGGGATAATAATTTTGCAGCAGGGTCAGTGAGCCCCATTCTTTTATTCTTACACTTGCCTGTACATGTGATGGTTTTTGCAGCAACACTTTTATTTCTGCTGAATCATCATTCGAAAAAACCAAAGGCTTTTTTAAATATACCCTGTCGCTGTCTGATAAGCCGGATTTTTTTAAAACCAGTGGCCCTCTGTAAGAATCCTGAGTTGAAACCTTTTTTGAAAATACATTAATATTTTGCCACGTATTTCCTTTTTCATCTCTGAATACCGCAGAAACATTTGTTACTGTGTCCTGCTGAACAGGAAACCCTTTTTCTGATTTAAGAATGTTATTTACTTCAGGTAAGGAGTAGCTGCTGACAGAAAAAAAAGGGGTGCATATCAGTGTATTGATAACTAAGTCGGCGGCAAATACCAGTTTTGCAATTTTCCACCGTTTTGCACGGATAAATACTAAAAGTAGTCCGATGAGTAATAACTGTACAAATGAATTTATAAATATTGTTTGCGGATAGCTGACAGTTTTAATAAACCCGGCCAGGGAAGTAATTGAAAAATCTTTCAGGCTGTCGATGTTCATTATCAAAACTACCAGACAGATTGCTGCCAACAGCCAAAGCATGCGGCGGAATATTTTAGTGCCAATAGTTTCCTCAAATTTCCTGTTTTGTAAAACAATTGCTGTAAAAAGTATCAGCGACAGGATAAAATAAAAACGGAAAATAGCCGGGTTGCGGAAATAAGAAAAACCCGGCAACAGGTTGATGGCATTCCTTGCCGGGGTGGTATCACCAAAGGAGATAAAGAGGAATAACAACGCCACAGCGATCATCAACAAAGCCGACCTGTTTTTTTCTTTTACCGCAAACCAAAGAGACACAGGCAGGAGAGCCAGTACAAATAAACCTGCATAGGTATTCAGCATGGTGCCTTCGGTATTGGCAAATACTAATCTTACAGATGAAAAAGGAAAGAGCATACTGCTGAGTGCCCCCGGGTGCAGGTAGTTGGAGTTAAAAAAAGAAGTGTCGGCAGCTATGGCGTTGCCCCTGCCGAGATGATTCAATAATTCGATGGTGAAATACAGGCAGGGAAAACATAGGACTGCTGTTATCAATGCAGCGGTAATGAGGTGACGTAGCCGGAACAGCAGCGTTGCCTTTTCTTTTCGGTGCTCCCACAGCCATATTGCCAGGAATACGGCAATGCTATAGGTGGTGATGATATTAAATGCAGCATACACACTGGTGAACATGAGGGTGTAGCAGACAGCCACCTGGACTGAGTTTTTAAGGGAAGGCCCCTGCAGCAACTTTAATAAAGAAGCAATTACCAAAGGAATAAAAGCTGCTGCGGTGATATAGAGCAGCCATTGCGTGGAGCCCACCATAAATCCTGAGAGCATATAACAGATGGCCAGCAACCGGGACATCTTTTCATCCTTGGTCAAAAAATTTTTCAACAGGTAATACATGCTCCAACCGGAAAGCAGGATGAAAAAAAGAAACTCAATGTGAAGTGCATACATATTATAATCAAAGACCGAGCTGAAAAAAAGCTGCGGGGTGCTGTAAACACCCCAGGTCAGGTTGCTCTGCAGCGGGAAACCCATGCCCCAGGTATTGAACCAGTAAGGCAGCTCACCGTTCCGGATGCTTTGGCTGATGAAATGATTGATGGGATATTCCAGCGCAACGATGTCATTCTTTAATGCACGGAGCATAAAACTCACCGGGGCAAATGCCAGTAAGCCGCAAAAAGAAATAAATAAATATGGACGAAGTATCTTTTTCAAGCGAAAACAGGTTTGCTCATCCACGCATCATTTGCCGGTATGGTTTCTTTTTTTCTTTTTCCCACCAGTACTGGCCCAGCAATTTCCGGGTGGCGAAGCGGCCGAAATACTTTTCAAAGGTCCGGTAGAGTATCACGTCATACTTGCGGTGGAAATTGATCCAGCAGGCATTGCAGTTCTTGCTGTAATGTTTTTGTTGCTCTCTTGCTTCCGGCCCGTTGAAAACCTCGTCCAGGGTATTGGTAAATACATTGCCGATCATTACATTCAGGTTCTGGCAAATGGGCACATCGCCATTAGGCAGCACCACCAGGCTGTCAAGGATACTGTGGCAGTTAAGCTGCAGTCCGCCCCGCCGCCATTCATCGTACAAGACCAGGAAATCAAAATTCTCCGGGAAGTTTTTGATAATGTCAGGGATATTGTCCCTGATATTTATCAGCTGTTCTTTGGATACCCGCGGGGGTACAAGTGTTCCGGTCAGCTCCACCCTTGTGTCAACCATTTTTTTTGCTTCATTGAAAGAACGGATCTCATCCGACTTCAGCGAGCCGATATCGCTGTGGTGGGCCGATTCGATGGTGTCAAAGAAGGCGATGTCATTATACACCCCGATCCGCATATCAATATTGTATCGTGTTGCCACTTCTGCCACATGTTGCATGTCACTGAAATCATTATAGGGCGACAGGGTGAACATGAGGCTGATGGGAACTTTTTTATGTGTTTTTTCCAGTACTTGAATGATACCATCATACCCGTCTTTTCCCCGCATGTGCAAATAGGAATCACGGTCGCCGTCAACAGAAATAAACAACCGCTGCGGCGGATTTCGTTCAACAGCCTCTATCACCGTTTCAGGTTTCAGCGCATTGGTCAGGAGATCAAAATTGGGATGGTGCTTATTGAACCAGGCCATAATATCCATTGCATCCGGGTGCAGCATGAATTCACCACCTTCCAATCCCACTGTTGTTTTTTTTGTAACACAACGGCTTTGCATGATCTCTTTTATCTTTTCAAAAGGCAGGTAGTTCACGGGGCGCTTGGTCCATATCAGGCAGTGTTTGCAGGCGGAATCGCAGAGGTCGGTGCCATATATCATCAGGGTAGACAGCTTCTTACGGGCAGGGAACCAGCGGTTGTTCAGGAAGGTAAGCCCCCTGTTGATATAGCTTCTGGCAGAGTACATAATTTGAATAAAAGTAGTAAGAAAACAAGGAGCAGTTATGAATACTTTGCCTTCAGTTTGAGGAAGGGTTTTTCAAAATAGCGGTAGCTCAGTACACTGATCAGTACGGAAATGAGGGTGACAAAAGCACCGGTGCATAATTCGGCGATACGATAAGAGATGATGTTCCGGCCAGTTATCCAGTTCCGGGTATGGTCAAACAAC
>JANNUI010000098.1:0-1984 GCA_031395125.1 Chitinophagaceae bacterium
TTTTGCTGCCACCTTTGGAATTCTATTGGGCTTGTCTTTCGACTCAGTGGTAATAATTGTGCAGCCCATAACCATACTTAATGCAATCAGGTAGGGGTCGGCTTCATTTTGTCCTGATTCCCATTTTTTCTTTTTAAGAAAGCCAGTGTTAAGATCCTCCTTCCCCGACGGGTCACCTCCATCACGCCTTGTGCGATGTCTAGTCCTAAAATAAGTTTACGGTTTGCCTGGCTATTGCGGGAAGAGACTCGTCGGGGAAGGAAAAAAGTATTCTTCTGATTCTGCTATAGCCAGCGCAGAAAATGAGGCGATGGTCGCAAAAAAGGGGTTATGGCGGATACACAACCCAACGCCACCGTGGGATTATAGACATGAGTGAAAAACTTATCGCCCCATTTGAGGCCTGCGTGCAAAATTTTCTCAACGCAAATAATCACTCACTTTCCCTTGTATAAACTTTTTCACCCCTTCCCATGTCTGCCCTTTCAGGCTGCGGGGTTCTTCGCTTTCTTCGGCATCATTAAAGTAAGTAATGGCCTGGGGGATGGTGATAAGCAGGTTTTGCTCAGGATATTTTTTTTCATGAAAGGCAATCGTTTCTTTTACAGAATAATGGTGCAACAGTTCATACAAGTCCCAAAAATCTTTTTTCTTCCCACGGCCCAGTATGGCATTAATCTTCATGGCAATGATGTCCCTGTCATCATACATCCTGATGCCATCGGTAGTTTCTGTTTCTGCAATTAACGGATGAGGATGGTGCACAATGTCCACTTTTACCCCATAGAGATAGCAGAAGATCCCCCAGCGGTAGTACCGGCTTTCTGTGCCATATCCTTTCCCGAATTCTTTTTTCAGCGCTTTTACGATGGGGTCATGCTCAAACTTGTTTTCGTAAAACAAATCAATATCAACAGAGGTACGATGCCCGTGCCGCAGGGACAGGGCTGTACCACCCACCAGTGAAAATGGTTTTAATGGGTTTAGTATCATCAACCTCTTTAGTATGGATAAAGCCCCGGGTTCGACTGTCTCAGTATGTAGCATCTGAAAGCGGTGATTGGTTTATCAATAACAGCGGCAGCCAGGTGCAGCCTTCTTTCCGGAAGATATTTTGCATTCAGTAAAACCTCCGATACTTTTTCATCACCGTAATACCTCCGGCACTGGCGGATATCGTCCACATCGCCCCGCTCAAATACCCGTTCGATGATGAAGGAGGCTTTGCCGTCATAATCCAGCTTTTCAAAATCCACATCCCAAAAGATGCGTTTGTTAAAGATGGGTTTTTGCTTTTGCATGAGGTAAAGTTACAAAAGAGGAGTAACAGCCATAAAGAAAGATACCGGGTCAGGCCCGGTATGACTGAAAATTTCGCTATAGGAATTAGCTGATCACCCACACTTCATTTCCCTTCAGCAGCTTGTCGAGGTCAGCAGGTTTTTTGGCTTTGGCATCTTCAATCTGCTTTGCCATCACATCTTCATAGCAGGGGCGGTCCGTTTGATAGAATACGCCAAAAGGTCTTGGAAGATGGCTTTCCGTGGCGGGGTTATCAAAAATGCGGGTTAATATCTGGGCTTTGTAAATGTCAGCTTCGTCATGTACCCACAACTCATCAGCGCTGTGCCCGTTGTTAAGGTCAACTACCAATGGTTTAAATCCATCGAGTTTTATTCCTTTATCAGCGGCAGCGCCGAATATCAATGGCTTGCCTTGTTCCAGGAAAAGTGTTTCCTGCGGTTTGGTGCTTTTTTCTGTAAAGATCTCAAAAGCGCCGTCATTAAATATGTTGCAGTTCTGGTATATCTCAAGGAAAGATGCCCCTTTGTGCTGATTGGCCCTGATCAATGATGCCTGCAGGTGTTTGGGGTCACGGTCCATCGTTCTTGCCACAAAAGTAGAATCAGCGCCAAGCGCCAATGCCAGCGGGTTAAAATGATGGTCAATACTTCCCATCGGGGTACTCTTGGTTATTTTGTTT
>JANNUI010000162.1:0-5488 GCA_031395125.1 Chitinophagaceae bacterium
GCCGGCTGGTTAGAAATAGCCAAGAGACAGTGCCACAGAAAATAACGGCCCGCCGTCGCCAAGGCTATGGCGGGTAAAGATGAAAATGTGAGGTAAGAGCTCACAGCTTTTGATGGTAACATCATTGGCGGGTAAACCTTGCATGCTGAAATGCCACGTATAGTATCGTTTGAGGACTGCTCGTCCGAGATACAGGGTAGGCAGATTGACCCCGCAAAGTAATTTGCGGGGCAGATAAATGATAGTCACTTTGCCGAGTTCGTCATTGCGAGCAAAGCGAAGCAACAGAATCCGGCTTACCGGCTTGTAGCTTTTTTAACCCCCTGCCCCTAAAAGGGAGTATTTAAATTTCTTTTTTTAACAGATTTTACCTTATTCCTGATGCTTCTTTCAGGAGTTTTCTAAATCATAATGATTCTTCGATCTAAGTCTCCCCTTTAGGGGGACAGGGAGTTCCCAAAATATCCTCCCAGCTCCATCAGCCACGCAATGCCCAGGTGAACCAGCAACCCTCCCAAAATGGAACGTGTATTATAAACAATGACCCCTAAAATGATCCCGCCGAAGTATGAACTGATACATTCCCCCAGGGGCTTGCCAAAATGAATGGTACAGTAAAAGCAGGCCATCGGCAGGATGGCATCTTTGCCTGCCCATTTTATAAATGCCAGGATTAAGAAGCCACGAAAAAAAAGTTCAATGGTGATAAAGTCGCTTCCGTAGGAAAGTTCGAACAGCAGCTTATGCCACAAGGTGACCCGGTCATCCTGAAAAACCCCTGCAATGGCTTTCAGTTTGGGATAAACAGCGAGGAAATCATGCTGCGTGGAAGCTGCTGCCACCAGCGGCAGCATGATGAGCAGCATCAGGAAATAAGGTCTCCAGACAATACCTTTTACTCTCAGGCCATAAAAAGGCTGGTCCCGGTCAAAAGCTCTCCAGGTAATATATAATATGGCGCTGATGATGACCACCAGCAGCGGCCAGTAAAAGATATGGTTCCAGTAATTATTCCATTGCTTGTCCTCCAAAAAAGGCAGGGGAATATCCAAAGCCAGCTTCAGGGCAAAAATGGCCGGGGCCAGGATCAGTAATATAATAAAACGAGGCTGGTGAATATACCTGCGGCGGGTTATAAACCGGTAAATAAAGTAAGGCAGGATGAAGGCAGCCGCAAAGACCACATACCAGGCCATTAGTTTAATGGCAAAAGAATTATTTCTTACCCGGTTATCCAGCCCGAAATAATAGTTCAAAAAAATGAACAGGGCCGTAAATGCCGAAACAAAGGCCAGCACCCGTTTGTCTACACTGAGAATGTATTCTTTAATATAGCTGAGTATGGTTTTCACCGGCTTGAAAAGTAAATTATTTTGACCGTCTTTAAACTTTCTTGCTCCATGGGGTTCAAAAGTTGCGTTAATAATTTTGAAACCCTAAAAAAAAGTATAGCCATGAAAACTATCTCCATCAACCGTGTAACCCTCGCTGCCATTGCAGTGTTATTTACCGGTTTTCTTTTCTCCTGCCAGAAAGAAACAAGTTCAAACACAGAAACCTTAACGGAAGAACAAGCCGCCACTTACTCTGATGAGAGTGCCCAGGCGGAAGCCAGTTTTGATGATGCCGAAGATGTAGGTATGATCGCCGCTGAAGAAGAAGGTGTTGCCAGCGAAGGCGGCCGCGGATACATGCCCCTGTTTGAAGAACTCCGTTTGCGTCTTGGCCCCTGCGCCACCATTACTGTTACCCCGAACGACAGTACTTATCCCAAAACCATTACCATTGACTTTGGCGACGGTTGTATATGTGCCGATGGCAAGTTCCGTAAAGGGGCTGTTATCCTGCACCTCACCGGCCCCATCCGCAGAAGCGGTTCAGTGCTTACCATCACTTTCAGGAATTATTATCTGAACAGGGCCCATATCGAAGGCACCAAGATCGTAAGCAACCTGAGCGAGAACGGTAATATAAAATACACTGTACAGGTGGTGGGTGGTAAAGTAACCTTCCCCAACGGAAGAGGATGGGAGTATAACGGGCTGAAATTTGTTGCCCAGATCGAAGGAGGTTCCACCAGGACAATAAGAGATGATGTGTACAAGATCGAAGGCCGTTCCAAAACAGAGTTCAACAACGGGTTTACCGTGAACCTGAACACAGAGAGCCCGCTGATCAAGAAAGTAGTTTGCCCCTGGATAAGCAATGGTGTACTGAAAATAAAGATCAATGACAGAGTACTGTTCCTTGATTATGGTGCACCCAACCATGGCGATTGCGACAACAAAGCGCTGCTTACCTGGAACAATGGTAACAACCACAGGTTAATCACCCTGCCCTGATCAATTCATATAAATGACAAAAGTCAAAGCCCCGGCCATAAGCGTCGGGGCTTTTCAATTTTTTTCCCTTTGCAAAATTCCTGTTGATCCGCTGCACCGCTTTTTTTACATAATACCCGTCATCGGCTTCCAGGTTTTACTCAATGTGAAAGGCCACTAATGTCATTATCTGCTGGAGCTTAATTACCCGCTGGCCAAACGGTGCTTTTTCCTGGATGTATTTTAATACACCCACACCGGGTTTGAAATACAGCTGGTCTTTGCGGTAGTTACGGGCATTTTTTTCAAAATAGATGTAATCAATAAATTCACCGGCAGGGACATTAAGTGCCGTTTTCATTTTTAATGACCTGCCAGAGGCTGCTATATCATCAAAACTGCCTAAGTAGCGGATGGAATCACCGGGAAAAAGACCGTAATCTTTTTTGGCATCTTTCAGATCAGGATTATAAAGTTTTGGTTGCAACCCAAAGAAGGAGGAATCGTTGTTGTATAATGTTTGTGGCAGGCCCACAAATACATTGCTTTTCCACCAGGTAAGCCCGTCGCTGAGTGATCTCACATTGCTGGTATAGCGAAGCGTATCATACTGCACCCTTACAAGGGTTCCGTTGTCAAAAATAGAATCCTCATATATCCAGTAACTTTTGGCGCTCAGCGGCATGATGCCGCAATGCTTTTCCTGGCAGGAATATTCCAGCAGTGAATCAATATTGTAGGAACGGCCTGCCGGGTTTTCAGTTTGAGTTATACAGGGGAGGGGCATGGTCATCGCCTGTGGCATATCCAGCGGTTCAAAAACTTCTTTTTTGCAGGATACAAAAAATATACTGCCCATAAGAAGGGTTACGATAGTCTTTTTCAAAGGTTTTGATTTAAATATCCAAAGGGCTGACAAAATAGAAACTACTTTTCAGAAATCATAACTTTACTAAGTAAATTTCCGATTATGCTGCACCGTATTTTGTGCAAGCCATTTATAATCAGCAGCATTGTATCTGCTACTTAAAATAAAAAATCCGGCAGGGTTACTACCGGATTTACAATTGATTAGCCTGTTCACTGAAATATCCGCTTAAAGAACGCCTTCATGTCCTCCCAGGAGGCCGAATCGGCTGCAGCGTTGTATTTGACCGGTATTTTGAATTTTTCGCCCATGGCTGTGGCATCAGGATTGGTGAAGGCATGCGTAGCGCTGTCATACACTTTAAAACTGTATTTCGCTCCAATGGAATCCATTTGTTTTTTGAAGATATCTACCTCGGATTGCGGCACAAAAGGGTCAACTCCACCATGGCAAACCAGTATCTCAGCTTTCAGCAGATCCTTATTGGGAGGGACCACATTCAGGTTTCCATGAAAACTAACTGCCGCATCGAAATCACCACCCATTCTTGCCATCCCGATCGCCACCGCTCCGCCAAAGCAATACCCAATGATCGCTGTTTTTGTTTCATCAACATTCGGGTTCTTTTTTAAGTTCATCATGGCGTAATCAACACGTATTTTTGCCAGCTGCGGGTTCATGTAAAACGGCATGGCCAGTTTTTCTGCAGCTGCGGGGTCATTGCCCATTTGCCCGTTTCCGTACATATCCACCGCCATAGCGATATAACCAAGTTCAGCCAGTTTTCTTGCCCTCATTTTAGCATAGTCGTTCAATCCCCACCATTCATGGATGACCAATATGGCCGGACGTTTGCCTTCTATGTTCTCATCATACACTACATAGCTGTTCATCGTAAGACTATCCACTATGTAGTTGACTATTTCTTCTTTCAGTTTTGGTTCTTTGGCAACGGGATCTTCCTGCTTTTTATCGCCGCTTTTGCAGGAGATAAACAAAGCAATTGATGCCAGCAGGATGAGAGGGAGTTTTTGCAGCAGTTTCATGGTTTTATTTTTTGGACCCTAAAGTTGAGAAAAAAAGTACAAAGGCGGTTTTACTGGATTTACCCCGGTCACTTATATTTCGGCCATAAACCGGGCAGTTTTAATACTGCCGGGCAGGTTGTAGTGGATTGTTGAATCCCTGCCGGAGGCCCGGGCTGTTCGAAAAACACAAAAGTCAAAACTGTAAACAGGCAGTTCCTCATACAATGGTTTGTTCGTATAAATCTGCAATTAATGTCTGAATGAGATAACGGTAATGCAAACTCACAAACAACCGGTAAAACAGGTTGCTGTAAAAAATAAATTGCAGTCATCTGCCTGATAAAACCTATCTTACAGGTCAACATCGTTGTTTTTAGTATTCCCCCAGCTCTTTTAATGTTAATAATACTTTTGTTTTTTTTGTGTCACTGGTATGTTGCTATTTTTTCACAGACATTTCTTCAACACCGTTACGCATCTCATGCTGCCTTCAGCATGAGCAAATTTTGGGAACGCTTTTTTTACCTGCTGGCTTATATCGGCCAGGGTTCTTCCTATGTTAGTCCGAGGGTATATGCCATCATGCACCGCATGCACCATGCCTATACGGATACAGAAAAGGACCCGCATTCACCCAAGTACGACGACAATCTCTGGATCATGATGTGGCGCAGCCGGGTGTTCACCTCAGCAGTGTTCAACGGGAAGATGGAGATCGAAGAAAGATTTTTGAAAAACCTTCCCGACTGGCCCGCATTGGACATGATCGCTCATAACTGGCTGTCAAGGGTCGGATGGATCGCTTTCTATATTACCTTCTATATCCTCTTTGCGCCATCTGCCTGGTGGTACCTGCTGATACCTATCCATATCGTGATGCTGCCCCTGCACGGCGCTGTCATCAACTGGTTTGCCCATAAATATGGTACGGTAAATTTTAAATTGAACAACACTTCCCGGAATTTATACCCCATGGATATCTTTCTGATGGGGGAGGCCTATCATAATAATCACCACAAAACCCCCTCGGCTATCAACTTTGGCAAGCGCTGGTATGAGTTTGACCCTACTTACCCGATCATTCGTTTTTTAAGCTGGGTGAAAATTATTAAAGTGAATAAGATCAATAAAAACAGCAATGTAGAACTGGAGTATTGATCTGCTGAACAATATTTAACACAAAGGCCAGGGAAATTTCCCTGGCCTTTGTGTTATAAAGTATTCCTTGGGCCTTTGTGTCCCTGCCTGCCGGTTTACCTGTCGGAGCAAAG
>JANNUI010000167.1:0-4168 GCA_031395125.1 Chitinophagaceae bacterium
GCGGGCAGTGCGGCCGTTTGAAATTCTGCCAGAACTATGAGCAGGATACATATTTATACGCCTTGCAGCATTTCCCCGAAAACTGCGATGTGCTGCAGGTGGCGAAAGGCAATGCCTTCCTGATTAAAAAAGATATTTTCAAAAACCTGATGTGGTACACGTTGCCCGATAGTAATAAGCAGTACCCGCTGAGCATTGAGAGGGTAACTAAGATAAAGGCGCTGAACCATCAGAGCATAAAGCCGGAAGAATTGGAGCCGGTAGAAGTTGTGTCCTCAAAGGCTGTAGAAAAAGAACCGGAGTTTGTGGAGCTGGTGGGGCAGATCAGTTTGCGTACACTGGAAAAAGCTGACAGGAAAAAGAAACAACAACAGCAGCAAAGAAACCAACGGCCTCAGCAAAGGAACGAGGGAGGGCAGCAGCAAGGCGGCGGGCAACAAGGAAACCAGCAAAGAAGGCAGAAGGGAGGAAACCAGTCCTCAGGACCCGGTGGGCAACGTAATCAACAAGGCGGCGGCCAGTCCGCAGGATCCCGTGGGCAACAACGGCCGAATAATCCTAACAAAAACCAACAACGTCCGAATAACCCTAACAGAAACCAGCAACGGCCGGATAACCCTAACAGAAACCAGTCCGGAGGGACCCCTTCGGGGCAACGGCCGGATAATCCGAACCAGGAGAAAAAGGATAAGCAGTAGATTTATATTCCCAACGCCCTGTAGATCGCATCCTGTATTTTACCCCTTATCAGCAGTTGGCCGAGTTTATTATTATCCCTTGTAGGATACACACGGTTGGATAGGAATACATATACCAGGTTATATTTCGGGTCTACCCACACACAGGTGCCGGTGTAGCCGGTATGGCCAAATCCCTGTAGTGAGATCATAGAAGAAGGATACGGCTCCTTACGGATGGCATTATCTTTTTCGGGTTTGTCAAAACCATAACCACGACGGCTGTTCTTGCTATGATAGGCCGTGAACAGATCGACCGTTTCTTTTTTCAGGTAGCGGCTGCCATTCAACTCACCGCCGTTCAACAGCATCTGGTAGAGCATCGCCAGGTCGTAGGCATTGGAAAATAAGCCGGCATGCCCTGCCACTCCGCCAAACATGGAAGCGCCTTCATCATGCACATCGCCTTGTGTGGTCTGGCGGCGAAAATGTTTTTCTGTTTCGGTCGGCACCATTTTGTCTGCCGGAAACCGTTCTCTTGGTTTGAAGCCGGTGCTCATCATCCCCATCGGGCGGTAAAAGGTCTTCTGTACATACTGGTCCAGTGTCATCCCGGTCAGTTGCTCTACTAGCTTCCCCAGGAAAATAAAATCGTTGTCGCTGTATACATACTTGTTTTGCGGGCCAAGAGGGCTTTTTAGTATCCTGGCAAACATGCTGTCTTCCCAGTCGTTCCGCATATAAATATTCTCAGCCACCCTTACAGTAAAACCGGGTTCAGGTTTGCTGCGGTAAATAGCCGGGTTGGGTTCCCCGGTTTTTTCATCAATGGTTTCTTTGTAAAAAGCAATAAAAGGAACCAGCCCTGCCTGGTGCAACAATATATCATCTATCTGCAGACCGGCCTTATTTGTGCCTTTCACCATGGGGAGATAGTCGCCCAGTTTTTTTTTAAGATCCAGTTTGCCCTGTTCATACAGTTTCATTACAGAAACTGTAGTTGCAGAAATTTTTGTAACAGATGCCAGGTCGAATATGCTTTCCAAACTTACTGCCTGAGAAGGTTCATATTTATAATTACCAAACGCCTTATGATAAACGATCTCCCCTTCATGTACCGCCAGCACTACAGACCCGGGGAAAACCTTTTGCATCATTGCGTCGTTAACAATGGAATCTACATGGGCCAGTTGCTCCAGCCTGTGCCATGCCGGGTCTTTTTCATCTCTCACTATCCCATCCCCAAACTTAAACCGGCAGACAGAAACAGGCAGTCTTCCCTGCAGTTCAAATTTGCCCGAGAGGAAATCGGCGGCTGCCTGTTGGGTGACCGCATCATCCTGGTAACAGGCCAGCAGGGTCCATGCGTCACAAAAGTTCTTTGTGGCCAGTACATTGCCGAAAGTGAGGGTGATGGTTTTTATAAAATTCAATTCCCTGTAAATCCTGATCGCCTCCGCACTTAAACCAAAATTATCAGCCGGACGGAGAGAATAGTTATGAATGCCTACAATGATCACATCATATTTTCCGTCTTTGGGTACGGCTTTCAATATTTCGTCCGCTTTACCATGGCCATCTTTATAGGAAAAAAGGTAAACATCAGCGCCAAAGTCATTCTGAAGCCTTTTTCCAAACTCATTCAGTTCGGATGCACCGATACCCACATAAGCGATCTTGCCAGGGCCGGGGTTTTCTCCCTTGTAACTCCTGGCAGCAGTAAGCGGCACCACGGCATAATCATTCCGGGAAGCGGTCATACTTGCCTGGTTCAGCAGGGTGATGCTTTTCTGTGCCACTTCATAGCGGATGGAATCGGTTTTTGCATTCAGGTCGGCCAGGAGGTTGTTGGTGTCGATCACCTGTGCTTTGTTCAGCCCGAGGTCATATTTTGACGCCAGCACTTTTCTCGCCTTTGCATCAATATCGTCCCAGCTTAATTTTTTATCGTCAATAGCTTTTTTCACCGCATCAATGGTCTCGGGTACACTGGCCGGCAGGCAAAGCATATCATTACCTGCAACCAACGCTTCCACGGATATGGTACCGTCAGGAAAATATTTTGCTACCCCTTTCATCTCCAGCGCATCGGTGAAGGTGAGGCCCTGGTAGCCCATCTTGTTCCGGAGCAGGTCTGTTACATTATTTTTTGAAATGGATGTGGCTTTATTAGCGGTATTGTCAATGGCGGGGATGAATAAATGGGCGATCATCACACTAGCGATACCCGCATCAAAAACGGCCTTAAAAGGAACCAGTTCCATCGAATCAAGTTCTTCCATGCTTTTGCTGATAACCGGCAGATCGAAGTGGGAGTCCACATCCACATCACCATGCCCGGGAAAATGTTTGGCACACGCCATGATGCCTGCATCCTGCATTCCTTTCATATAAGCCACGCCATATCTTGAAACCTTGTCTTTATCCTCACCAAAGGAGCGATATCCTATAACAGGATTGTTGGGGTTATTATTGATATCAACCACCGGCGCATAGTTTACATGCACCCCGATCCGCTTGCATTGTTCACCAACTGCCTGTCCCATTTTATAGATCAGCCGTTCATCGTTAACCGATCCCAGCGTAAGCTGAAAAGGAAATTTGGTCACACTGTCAAGCCGCATACCCAGTCCCCATTCACCGTCGATCGTTACCATCAGCGGTGTTTTGGCAATGCCCTGGTAATAGTTGGTAAGATTGGCCTGCCGTACCGGCCCGCCCTGGAAGAAACATAAAGCCCCGACATTGTATTTCCTGATATCTTTTGTGACCTTCTCCACATGGTCGTCGCCAAGATTGGAGTGCGCCCTGATGACCATGAGCTGTGCGATCCTTTCCTCTTTGCTTAAACTGCTGAACACACTGTCCACCCACTGCTCTTTATTCAGTTTGCTGCTGTATTGTGCGGTGCTGAACAGGGGGAAGAAAAAGGCTGTTGCAAAAAACAATTTGTACATCTTCATGGCATATCAATTTGCTGAGGGAACAACTTTAAAATTAGTTTTTTTGATGCAAAGGCTGGTCAAAGAGTTGCTTAAAGTTTAAATGGTTATTTTTGGCCGCTAAACCCGATTTGTGCCGGATACGATCACTTTACTGCCCGATAATATTGCCAACCAGATAGCAGCCGGAGAGGTCATCCAGCGGCCAGCTTCAGCCGTAAAGGAACTTTTGGAAAATGCGGTGGATGCCGGCGCTACAGCGATCAAACTCATCATCAACGATGCGGGAAAATCACTGGTACAGGTGGTGGACAATGGCGGCGGGATGAGCGAGACCGATGCAAGGATGTGCTTTGAACGGCATGCCACCTCCAAGATCCGGACGATCGATGATCTGTTCCATATCCGTACCATGGGCTTCCGGGGCGAGGCATTGGCTTCTATAGCAGCGGTAGCACAGGTGGAACTGAAAACAAAAAGGGCTGAAGAAGAAACCGGGACCTATATTGAAGTGGAGAACAGCACGGTGAAAAAGCAGGAACCGGTGGC
>JANNUI010000174.1:0-1772 GCA_031395125.1 Chitinophagaceae bacterium
ATCCACCGGATCGGTGAGTTCGACACACGAGCGGCCTCATTTAGAAGAACGGCTGACAGCGAAATTGAGATCGTTGACCTTGAGTCGTTGGTCCGGTCTGTCGAGATAGTCTGCCAGATAGCTCGTCAGGAATTCTGCGGCTCATCGAAAAGTGCTCGGCAGGTTTTTGCCAAAGAGGTCTTTATCCTCTCGGGCCGCCAACTCGGATCTCGCATCGCCGACCTGTCCCGCATTCTTGGCCTAAGCTCGCCCAGCACAAGCCGCCGCTGCGACTCCGCTCTCAGACGAATGCCCGACGATCTGTCTCTATCCCGAGCAGTCGAACTCGTCACCGAAGAATATTCCCGCAACCGCCCCGCAAGAATCGTAATAAAGTAGGCCTGACCCCAATTCTTTTTGTTTATAACATCAGGCCTGACCCCAATTCCTCTCACCTCTAGATGACCCCGTCAACTTTTGCAGGTATTTTTCTTAATTGCCAAATTTCCCGAATAATCACTTATAAAAGTCCCGATATTCCATTTGAAAAGAATCTCAATTATTGCGTTTTTGTCAGACGCATTGATCTCGCGCTTAAGAAACAGATTAGAATCAAAATATTTCAGGATGAAGTCGGAGCATCCTTTCTTAGCCACTGTTTCTGCTTCGCTCGATTGATATATTGGTCTGAATCCGAGAGTCTTTAAACTGGATATCTTTAGATATCCGCCTACAGGCCGTAAATCAATACTATCAACCTTTAATTCTCGATGATTGTACAGCGTATCGAACACCAGACTCTCGTACCCCTTCCGATCGATATTGCGAGTTCTTCTGAGAAACTGGAAAAGATATCCACTTGTCACTGCAACCTTCTTCGTCACGTTGCCAGCTGCGATATCGAGCACAAGAAAATTACTATTTTCGATGTTCTCTAAATCACTGATTGAGTCAATGAGAAAATCTCGCGACTGACCCGAAATACTTTGCGAGAATGCTAGCAACAAGAGTAGCTTTCCTAGAACTTTGGTCATAATTTCTCCGTTTGACACTAGACTACCTGCCCATGAATATTTGAGGACGGAAAGCAATTGGGGTCTGGCCTACTTTATTACGATTCCCCCTCAAACAATCAGATGCTTCATCTGACTATGGATCTTGTTCTATGTCAACGTTTTTTATCGGCGGAATGCTACATTATCGGCGATAGCGGCGGATGGGTGTTTTTTGGGGCTTCGGGATGTGTTAGCGTCGAAACGGCATAATTGCGAGAATTTGTTGATTCTCGGTCGGATCTTTGAAAATTTATGCGGGTAAAATGTCAGTGTTGATGGAGCGATCCGGCGCCCACACGGAGGACTGTAATTTCCCACGTGGGAAATGAGGGACAGGCGGACGGCGGGAATTGAGAATTCGGATCGAAACTCTGATTTTGTAATACGAGTGTATTACAAAATGAGTGATTCACTTTTTTTTCAAAATTGATGAAACACTGCCATTTTGTCGCTGTAAGTAGCAATGGATGCAATGGGTTAGGGTGTTTCATCGGGCGTGCAACACGGGTGAAACAGTGTGAAACACTGAAACAGCCGAGCAGATTCGCAATCAGGAAAACGGAGCAGGGTCAGGCCGTCTATATTACGTTTTTATGAGAGCGAATCGTAAGGTCGAAGGCCTCACCCCAATCTGCTCTCTAGGAACTATGAGGTCGCGATAGAGCAGGGACGCTTCACGTTTTTGCCATCCGCTTACGCAGGTGGTTATGACTGGAACGGATGTTTCTCAAGAACTGC
>JANNUI010000183.1:0-3370 GCA_031395125.1 Chitinophagaceae bacterium
CCAGTTCTTATTGAAGTCGTACTGATAGATGAACCGCTGGTTGGGCTCACGGATCTCAGAACCGATGGTGGTATCGGCCATCAGCAGCGGTGCCGCTTTGTATTCCTTCTCGTATAGCTCCAGCGAAATTTCCCGGCCACGCAGCCAGTGATCGTTGCTGCGGTAGAAAGTAGCCTTGTGTTTGTTGTCGAACTCATAGGCCTTCAGTATCACTTCATGAAGTTCTTTGAATGACTGGGAATGACGGATCACCACGTCCCGGTACACACTTTCGTCTTCTTCCAGGTATATCCTGAATTTCAAAATTGCCATAAAACAAATTTAGGATTTTTGGCCACGAATTACACTAATTGACACGAAAAAGAGATTATGCTTTACAAGAAAAACCAGGTTATTTACAAAATAATTATTTTGGGGAAAAGCCCATGCTTTTCCCTTTTTCAATCATAAAAATATATGCAGCTTCATAAGTAATGGGGATGACACCATCCAGCATGGAATCTTTCAGCGCATCTTTGATGATCCCCACCTGTTTGGAAGGCTGCAGTCCAAATGTTTCCATGATGAGCTCACCGGTGATGGGCGGCTGCCAGTTGCGGAAATGGTCTTTCTCCTCCACTTCTTTACAGCGCTGCCGCACCAGCTGGAAATTTTCGAGAAACCGCTTTACTTTTTGTTTATTCTTCGATGTAATATCGGCTTCGCAAAGGAGCATCAGTGCATCAAAATCATCACCGGCATCGTACAACAAACGGCGGATAGCCGAGTCAGTGATATTTTCTTTGGTAAGGCTGATGGGACGGAGGTGCAGCTCCACCAGTTTTTTCACCAACCGCATTTCTTCATGCAGCGGCAGTTTCAGTTTTGTGAAAATTTTCGGCACCATCCTGCCTCCCACCACTTCATGTCCGTGAAAGGTCCAGCCGTGACCCTCCTCAAATTTTTTGGTGACCGGTTTGGCAATATCATGCAGCACGGCCCCCCAGCGCAGCCAGAGGTCATCGGTTTTTAAGGCCAGGTTATCCAGTACCTGCAGTGTATGGTAGAAATTATCCTTGTGACCGAGCCCATCCTTGTTTTCAGTGCCGGCCAGCTCCGGCATTTGCGGAAAGATGATTTGCAGCAAACCGCTTTTGTAGAGCAGGTCGAAGCCCACCGATGGTTTTTTGGCCAGTATTATTTTATTGAGCTCATCCGTGATCCTTTCCTGTGAAATGATCTTGATCCTTTTGGCTGTGTCTTTGATACCCTGCCATGTTTTTTCTTCAATAGAAAAGTTCAGTTGGGTGGCAAAACGGATGGCCCGCATCATCCGCAACGGGTCATCACTGAAAGTTTGCGAAGGCTCCAAAGGGGTGCGGATGATCTTTGCTGACAGGTCTTTTACCCCGTCAAAGGGGTCAACCAGTTTTCCATGATCATTTTTGTTGAGACTGATGGCAAGGGCATTGATTGTAAAATCCCTGCGTTCCTGGTCATCCTTGATGCTGCCGGGCTCCACCTCAGGTTTGCGGGAATCCAGCCGGTAGCTCTCCTTCCGGGCACCGACGAATTCGATATCAAACCCGTCACTGACTTTGATATGTGCTGTTCCGAAGTTTTTAAAATAATCAACCTGCGGCACGGGGTTGAACTGTTTAGCAGTTTCATTGGCAAGCTCAAGCGCATCACCGGCGCAAACAAAATCGGCATCCTTTGTTTCCCGTCCGAGTAGTTTATCCCGCACAAAGCCGCCAATTAAATAGGTCTCCACTCCAAGGGCTTCAGCAGCTTTGGCAACTTTCTTTATGATCATTGATTCTTTGGGTGAGCAATTGATTTCCATAAACGAGGCAAAGATAACTATGAAGGGCCAAGGGGCAAGTAGGAAGTGGCGGGTGGGAAGAACCAAGAACCGAAGATCCAAGCTCCAAATCAGCTCCAAATCAAAAATTAAAACAGCCCCTGTGTCCGAAATATAAATTCTTACAGCATAACACGCAGACTTTTTGAATTATTATTTTTAAATTCTTTGGAGCTTGGATTTTCAGTTCTTGCCTTTATCCTATTCCCGAATGACCTCCAGTTTCCCATTCACCCACTTTATTATTGATGACGGAGACTGAAGTGTGTTATCATCCTGCCGGTAGTTAACGATATAGTCAACAGTTTGCTTTATCTCTGCAGCGATCTCAGAAAATATCCTTGCCACTGTTCCGCCTGAAATATTGGCCGAAGTGGAAACGATGGGTTTGCGGAAGCGTTTTATGAGCTGTTTACAAAACGGGTCATCGCAGATGCGCATAGCAATGCTGCCATCTGCTTCAACCAGGTTAGCAGCAAGACCAATAGCTCCCTCGTAGATCACAGTGGTGGGTTTGCTTGCTTGCTGCAGGTAATCAAACACAGCGAGGTCAGGTGCGGCAGTATGCTGCAATACATCCTTTTCATCCGCCACCAGTACGATCATGGCTTTCTCATCGGGTCTTTTTTTTAACGCATATATTTTCTCCACCGCTTTCTCATTAGTGGCATCGCAGCCGATACCCCAGACCGTATCGGTGGGATACAGGATAATGCCGCCATTTTTCAGCACCTGCAGGCATTGTTCAATATCTTTTTCGAAATTCATTTTATTCATGCTTTCGTTGTGTCCTTCGTGGTTCGTACTGCACTTTGTGTTCCCTTTTTTCCGGAACACAACGAACACAAAGTTTACACAAAGAACACTAAGAAATTCATTTCTCTACCACACACTTTTATAAACTTCCATAACAGCATTTGCACATTTTTGCTGTGTAAAGTTTTGTGCATGCTGCCAGCCTTTCTCTGCCAGGTTTGCAGCAAAGGGTTTATCCGAACAGATCTTTATCATACCTGCTGCTATTTCTTCGGCACTTGCCGGGTTTACATAATAAGCCCCCTCTCCTCCGGCCTCCGTCAAACTGGATGTATTGGAAGTTATCACTGGCAGCCTGCTCCACAGGGCCTCCAGCACCGGTATGCCAAAACCTTCGAAGAAGGAAGGATAGATCATAGCGGTGGCAGATTGGTAAATAGCAGGGAAATCAGCCGCTGACTGAAAGGTTTGCGAAGATCTTGCTGACTCCGATTCTGAAAGGAACACTATCTTATTCCCTAACCCGTTTTGCCGGATATAATCCTTTATCTGTTCCTTGTATTGCTTACCATCACCAATTACAACAAGCGGAAAGTCCAATTCATTTCTTAAAATAAAAAAAGCCTTGCAAATATTCAACAAATTTTTTCTTTCAATGATGGAGCCGACATATAAAAAAAATTGTTCCGGCAAACCATATTGCCTGCTCACCCTGCTTTTTTCTTCTTCACTGACCCGTTGACCGAATGCGGGGTTGCAGCTTTGGTAACA
>JANNUI010000220.1:0-1626 GCA_031395125.1 Chitinophagaceae bacterium
CCCGAGCTGCGTTCCGCGACGCGTACCAGGAGTCACCATCATGAGTTCCCAACTGGACCTCCGTGGCCTGCATCGGGCCCACGACCCCGACCCGGCCTTCGTCGCACGCCTCCGGCTGCGCCTCGAAGCGGCCGCGAACGACACCATCGACACCGTCGAAGCGGCACCGGCTGCCGAGGTCACCGTCGACCCCGTCGCCGGCCCGGACCGGCCCCAGCGACGTCGGTTGGGGCTACGAGCTGCCGCCGCGATCATGCTGCTGGCCGGCGTCGGCGGTGTGGTGTGGAGCCGTTTGAAAGACCCCGACCCCACGACCTTTATCGGCGAGACACCGGCGCTGGTGCTGGGCAACTGGGTATCTGTCGACGTCGACGGCTCCTCTCAGACGATGGAGATCTTGGGTTCCGGCATCGACGAGTACGAGGTCGTCGTGCGGGACGAGGCCGCCACGCGTGCGTGCGCGGGCGGCCCGTCCACGATGACCGGCGTTGGGCGGCTCCAGATCGATGAGACGCTGGTCATTGCCCAGCCCGTACTGACCTGCGACGACGGGACCACACCAGCGATCGGGCCCCCGCCCCAAGGGGAGCTCGCCAACTTCACCTTCGACCGCGACCCCGCGACCGACGAACTCGTCGACATGTTCGGTGTCGTGTGGCGGCGGGAGGGCGCGGAGAACGTAAGCGATCCTGCGGCGCCTTCGTCGGACGCCATGTGGCCGCAGTCGAGCATCGAGGAGGTGAGGGAGGCCCAGGAGCTGGCCGACGCCGGTGACCCCGCCTACACGTGGCAGGTCGACCCACAGCTGACCTCCGAGGAGGGCTGGGAGCATCTCTCTGACCCGGGGGCGGAGATCGTCGAGCGTTTCCTGCGGGGCGAGCTGGGGTGGGAGCAGTTCGTGTTCGACGTCTTCCAGGAACAGCATGGCCCGGTGGACTCTTCCGGCGCCGGGGGATTTCACCGTGGCGTCGTGTTCCTGCGGTGCGCGCCCGGTGAGACGAATCCCCTGTACCCGGTTGGTACGGACCAGCTGCCTGGGGCGCGGTGCGCGCCGACGATCGACGAGTTGCGCTACGAGACGGTGAGTGTTGACCTCTCCCAGCTCGACCGGCGGGGCCTGGACGGGATCTGGGTGGTGAGCGGGTGGCGGATGGTCGCGCCGTTCACGCAGGCCGACCCGAGCGTGGTCGAGGCCGAGGCGACCGCACACCTGGAGGACTTCCTGCAGGCACGCATCGAGGGTGAAGGCGCCGAGGGGTACATCGTCTGGGAGGACGTACCGCTGCTGTATGCCACGACCGCCGGCGCCCGCTACGAGCGGTTCGAGATCGAGCGGGTGAGCGAACCGCGGTGGCCCTACGGCGGCATGGATTTTACGGTCCGGCTGTTCGCCGATGGCGACGAGACGGTGGTCGAGCAGGCGATCTCCCTGGAACACGACGGGTTTGTCGGGAGTGACGGGCTGCCGCCCAGGGCCACCCTCGCGTACTTCCATCTCGCCTGGGAGACAACCGAGAACGGCCAGCCGGTGCCAGTGCCCTACCAGTTCCTCGACGGCACGGTGACGGCCTCGGCAGCCGCCCCGTGGTTGAAGAGCCTACATTTCGAGGACGCCCTGGCGCTCGA
>JANNUI010000298.1:0-12679 GCA_031395125.1 Chitinophagaceae bacterium
TTCCTGCAGGATGCCAAAGACATGCGGATGCTGGAGCAAAGAGGTAAGATCCCCGATGACAGGAATATGGATGATCTGCTGAAATAGCGTTCCCTGCTAATCTATCAGTTTGAACCACATAGTACATAGAAAACATAGGGGTCACATAGCCTATGTGTTTGTCTATTGTAACCTATGTGCCTATTGTGGTTCATAATATTAATTAATGAATAGCTAAAAGGGAACTGAAACATTACCTGTACCTGTTGAATTGCCTGTTAGTCCTTTAAGCCTTATTTTTGCCATCCCGATAATACTGAACGCATCCGAAGTATTGGAATTTAAAAGTATAATATGAGCATCCTCGTTAATAAAAATTCGAAGATTTTAGTACAGGGCTTCACCGGCACTGAAGGCACTTTTCATGCTACCCAGATGATCGAATACGGTACCAATGTGGTGGGCGGCGTTACTCCCGGAAAAGGCGGTGGCACTCACCTGGAGCGTCCTGTATTCAATACGGTTTCAGATTGTGTGAAAGCCACCGGCGCTGATGTAAGTATCATTTTTGTTCCACCAGCTTTTGCCGCAGATGCCGTGATGGAAGCAGCCGATGCAGGTGTCCTTTTGGTGGTCTGTATCACTGAAGGCATACCAGTTCAGGATATGGTGAAAGTGAAAAATTACCTGTCTGCCGGACAGGCAGGCCTGCAGGGAAAGAATACAAGATTAGTAGGGCCAAATTGTCCGGGGGTAATTACTTCCGGCGAATGCAAGGTGGGCATTATGCCGGGATTCATTTTTATTCCCGGCAGGGTTGGTATTGTTTCCAAATCAGGAACACTTACCTATGAGGCTGCCGACCAGGTGGCCAAAGCCGGCCTGGGTATTTCCACAGCGGTGGGCATCGGTGGCGACCCTATCATTGGCACCACCACCAAAGAAGCTGTTGAACTCTTTATGAATGACCCCGAAACAGATGCCATTGTAATGATTGGCGAGATTGGCGGAGGCATGGAAGCTGAAGCGGCAAGATGGATAAAGCAAAACGGGAACAAAAAACCGGTAGTGGGTTTTATCGCCGGGCAAACAGCTCCTCCAGGCCGCCGTATGGGACACGCAGGCGCCATTGTGGGTGGTGCGGATGATACAGCAGCTGCCAAAATGAAGATCATGGGTGAATGTGGTATCCATGTGGTAAGCAGCCCGGCCGATATTGGGAAGAAAATGGCTGAAATTATGCCCCCATCCCCTAAAGGGGTGCATTAATCTCCAAAAGTTAATATTACATTCATTATTGAAAAGACCCCGTTGAAATTTCAACGGGGTCTTTTCCATTTTTATAGTATTTGTATTACTCCCCTTCAGAGCTTGCCCCGCCAAGGCGGGGGGATGGGGGCGTCTTAACGGGATTCACGGATAAAACGGGCCAGCTCTTCTTTACTGCTGCTGAAAGTGAGTGCTTCATTCAACTGGTAGTAGTTTTGCTTGTCCGCTGTTTTGCGGTAAGCGGATTTAGCCACTTCCAGTTTATTGCTCTCAAAAACAAAGAGTAACATCAGTTCTTTCACTTGTACGGTGGTAAAGTTGCTCTTCTCAAGTATGAATTTGACGGATGTGAGCCTGTTGCTCTCAAACCATTCCTTACGGAGCGATTCTTTCACCTGCTCAAATTCACGGCCGCTCATTACATTCCGGTGGTTGTCCCGGTCATCATTGTCATAATACTCATCTTCATCATTGTACCATTCGTCATCATAATCCATCCGGCGTTCGTCCACCAGCACTTTACCGAAACGGTTCACGGTGATGTCGAGGTGGAAACCTCTTTTCAGAATGATCGTGTTGCTGTACACAATTTGCCGGCGGCCGAAGTTGTTACGGGTTCTTTTTGCTTCTTTGAAGATCTTCACATCGTGACGGCCTTCGCCAAGGTAACCAACAGTGATGCTGTTATTCTTCATGGTGAATTTTCTGCCGTCAATCTCTATCTGCAACTGGGTGCTTGTAGCGGGAGCGGAAATACTCAGGCGGCTTCCGTCGAAAGCCAGGAGAGAAAGAGAGAATAGTGAGCTTAGTAAAAGGGTAAAAATTCTTTTCATGATCGTTTGTTTTAGGGTTATCAAAAAATGTTACCGGTATGGATATTTCCAAAGCCATGCCATCGTGCCAAAAAAAGGGACAACGAAATGTTAAAGGGAAAAAGCAGGCTGACTTGACCCTTGCCGGTTTGTGCCGGAATCCTTGCCAGGTATACGTTTCGGACGGTGTAAAAAACACACATATTGAAAACAATAAAAAATACCCGCCTTCCCCGGCGTCTTAAAAACCAGGAAGGGCTTTTACCTTTTGTGAAATCCCGCACCCTGCGGCATCATACTCCTGCACAGAAAGATTAATTACTGTGTACTTCGTAGTCCCGTTCATAACAGGGCGAAGTAGTAACTTGTATTAAAATTTACCGGCATGAACCTGTCCTTTGTCAAACGATCCTTATTGCTTATTTCATTCATCAGCCTGTTTACCATACCTGCCCACAGCCAGAACCCGGTAAAGAATTATGAGAAAGAATGGAAGAAAGCCGAAGCCCTCGCAAAAAAAGGCCTCCCAAAGTCCGCTTTGGATGAAGTAAAGAATATCTATGCTCTTGCCAAAAAAGAAAACCAGGGTGCCCAGGTCATCAAGTCATTGATATATATAACCGGCTTGCAAAGCGAGAACCGGGAAGACAACGAAGTATTCTCCATTGCTGAAGTGGAAAAGGAGATCAGCATTAGCAGGGAACCAGTTAGTTCTGTTTTAAAAAGCCTGCTTGCCGGCATGTACTGGAGCTATTACCAGCAACAGCGCTGGCAGATCTATGACAGGACGAAAACCGATAAATTCTCAAAAACAGATATTGCCACCTGGGATGCGGAAGATTTTCATAAAAAGATCAGTGAACTCTACCTGCAGTCCATCAAAGAAGAAAAACTGTTACAGCAAACAAAACTGGTCCCCTTTGATGCTATTATTATTAAAGGAAACGTCCGCCACCTGCGCCCCACCCTCTACGACCTGCTGGCCCACCGTGCCATCAACTATTTTGAAAATGATGAAAGGGACATTAAAAAGCCGGCTTACGCCTTTGAGATCAACCAGGCTAGCGCTTTTGACCCGGCCGCTGATTTTGTAACAAGAAGATTCACGACCAGGGACTCCCTGTCACTTCAACACAAAGCGCTGCTGCTGTATCAAAAACTGATCACCCTGCATCTCAACGACGCAAGACCGGATGCTTTAATTGATGCCGACATTCAACGCATACAGTTTGTAAAGGATAAATCAACCCACCCGGACAAAGACAGGCTGTATTTTAATGCCATCAATCATATTGCCAATCAGTATGGAAACAACCCTGCTGCGGCACAGGCCTGGTATTTAGTGGCCGCTTATCATAATGAGAAGGCAGATGAATACAAACCTTTTGGCGATACTACCCGCCGGTTTGACCGGCTTAAAGCAAAAGTGATCTGCGAGCAGGTTTTGCAGCAAAAGGCTATGCCTGCCGGCAGGCAGGATTCTTCCGAAGGGAAGATCAACTGTTATAACCTGTTGAACCAGATCAACAGCCGTTCATTCCAGTTCAGCGTGGAGAAAGTGAATATGCCCCATCTACCGTTCCGTTCTTTTGTAAAGTACCGGAACATCATTGCTCTTTATATAAGGGTGATAAAACCCGATGAAGCGCTGAAGAAGCTGCTGGAAAACCAGTATGATGAGAAATACTGGTCTGCCCTGGTTGCTGCAAAAGCAGAAAAAAACTGGCAGCAATCATTGCCCGACACTAAAGATTATCAGCAACACAGCACCGAGATAAAACTGGACGGATTACCCACCGGCGAATACATCATGCTGGCCGCTGACAATAAAGATTTCAGTGGTAAAAAGACGATCCTTGGTGCCCGGTTCTTTTATGTGTCCGGCATCAGCTATGTCAGCAGCAGCAATGATTATTTCATACTCAACAGGGACAATGGGCAACCGCTTACCAAAGCATTTGTTCAGGTATGGGAGCAGCGTTATGATTACAGTCAATCGAAATACATTAAAGAAAAAGGAAAGAGTTATACCACGGATGCCAACGGTTTTTTCCGCATCGAGAAAAGAAAAAGGGAGCCGAATAATTACACTTCCTACTCCTACCTGTTTGATATCACTCACAATGCCGACCGGCTCTTCATGAATGATTATACTTACGATTACTATTATTCAAATACAGATACAGAAGAACCCAAAATATTGAAGAGCATCCATCTCTTCACCGACAGGAGCATTTACCGGCCGGGGCAGACCGTTTATTTCAAGGGCATAGTTCTTACGAGGAACGACAAAGAAAAAACAGGTTCCGTGAATGCGGGCTACTCCACCACCGTCTTCCTTCGTGATGCCAATTATAAGGATGTTGATACCCTCAAAGTGACAACTAATGAATATGGTTCTTTCAATGGAAAATTCCAGTTGCCGCAAAGCGGTATGAATGGTCAATTCTCGGTTTATACCAAAGCTGACAACGGCCATGCCGGTTTTAAAGTGGAAGAATACAAGCGGCCCAAATTCTATGTGGACTATGAACCGATCAAAGGCACTTATAAAGTAAATGACAAGATAAAAGTGACAGGTATGGCCAAAGCCTATGCCGGCAACAATATTGACGGAGCTACTGTAAAGTACCGCATTGTTCGTGAGCCAAGGTTCATCTATCCCTGGTTGTTCTGGCGCTGGTGGCAACCACCTGCAGAAGAAATGGAGATCGCCCATGGTGAAGTGAAAACGGAGAAGGACGGCAAGTTCGTGGTGGAATTCACAGCCATACCCGACCTGAAGATCGAAAAGAAATTTGAACCGGTGTTTGATTACACTGTGTATGCCGATGTAACCGATATCAACGGGGAAACCCGGAGCGGTGAAAAATCCGTTTCCGTCAGCTACAAATCACTAATGCTGGTAACCGTCATTCCTTCCAGCCTCCCGGCAGATAGTTTGAAAAAAATATCCATCCGCACACAAAACATGAACGGTGAGTATGAACCAGCCATCGTGAAGGTGAGTATTACAAAACTAAAAGAAGAAAAACGCCTGATCCGTGACCGCTACTGGGAAAGACCCGACCAGTTTGTAATGACAAAAGATGAGTACATCAGGAACTTCCCGTACGATGAATATGATAATGAGAGTGATCATAAGAGCTGGGGGAAGGGCGAAGAGGTCTTTAGTAAGACAGACTCAGCAAAAGGCAATGGGCAAAGGGCGATAGGCAATAAGCAATTTGCTCCAGGATTCTACATTGTTGAAATGTCAACGAGGGACAAGAACGGTGAAGAGGTTAAAGATGTGAAATACATTGAACTGTTTGATGAAAAAAGCAATCAGCTCAATCGCCCCGATTATTTATGGACAGGTATAATGAAAACAACCGTGGAGCCGGGAGAGAAGGCGAAAGTAGAAATGGGCACTGCGGCCGATAGCCTGTTTGTCGTCCATCAAATAAATAAAGAGTCGGGAGCCGGGAGTCGGGAGTCGGGAGTCTATAGTTTCCTGAGCCTTTCCAATCAAAAGAAAACCTTCTCCTTTGACGCTACTGAAAAAGACCGTGGCGGCTACGGTGTCGGCTGGATGTTCATCAAACATAACCGGCTGTACCAGCTGAACCAAAACATCAGTGTGCCATGGACGAATAAAGACCTTGTTGTGGAATATGCTACTTACCGGGAAAAAACCCTGCCGGGCAGTGAAGAAAAATGGAAAGTAAAAATAACCGGGTATAAAAAAGAAAAAGTGGCGGCCGAAATGCTCGCCAGCATGTACGACGCATCACTTGACCAGTTTTACCCGCACGGATGGGGCCAGCCTTCTATATGGCCTTATTATTATAACAGCAAAACATGGAGCGGTTCGCAGAACTTTAATTCATTGCAGTCGCAACAGAAGTATATTGATGACCAGCAGTCAAAATATATTGATAAAAGATATGATTACCTCTTTTCTGAAACTGGCGTTAAGTACGGAGGCGACTACAGGAACAGGACATATAAGATGGCAAACGGAGCCCCCGTAACTGAAGCAGATATGGTGGCAGGAGCACCCAATGAAGAAAAGAGTGCAGGTAATGAAGTTACTGTAATGAAGAACGGAGGCGGAAAGAAAAAAGACGTTGACAAGAACGGGGTTACTGACCAATTAGATAAGAAAGAACCCAATAAACAAGATCCTTCTGTCAAGATCCGCAAAAACTTCAACGAAACCGCTTTCTTCTTCCCTGATCTTAGAACAGACAGCAGCGGGGCCATTGAGTTTTCCTTTACCATGCCCGAGGCGCTGACCAGGTGGAAATTCATGGCGCTGGCACATACCAAGGATGCCGCTTTTGGCAGCAGCACCAAAGAGATCGTTACACAGAAAGAACTGATGGTACAGCCCAATGCGCCACGCTTCATGCGGGAAGGAGATAAAATGGAGTTCAGTTCTAAGGTTGTCAACCTTACGGATAAAGAGATCACCGGTATCGCCGAATTCCAGTTGTTTGATGCAGAAACCAATGAGCCGGTGGATGGCCGATTCAGGAATATGGTGCCCAACCAATACTTTACCGTGTCAGCAGGTCAAAGTGAACTGGTGAAGTTCCCCATAGAAGTGCCCTACCAGTTCAACAAAGCCCTTGTCTGGCGCATTGTTGCGAAGGCTTCCCTCTCCGGTCACGGAGAGGGTAAGGGTGAGGTCAGCGATGGTGAAGAAAATGCCATGCCTGTTCTTACCAATCGCATGCTGGTAACAGAAACAATGCCGCTGCCAATGCGGGGAACCGGTACTAAGAATTTCTCATTCGACAAATTATTACAATCGGGCGGCAGTGAAACCCTGCAGCACTTTGCCCTTACATTGGAATATACTTCCAACCCTGCCTGGTATGCGGTGCAGGCCCTTCCCTACCTGATGGAGTACCCGTACGAATGTGCCGAACAGACCTGGAACAGGTACTATGCTAATTCTTTAGCAGCCATGATTGCAAACTCATCTCCGAAAATAAAAGAGGTTTTCAAAAAATGGGAGTCTCAGATCCCCCCTTCGGGGGGCGGGGGGGCCCTAATGAGCAATCTCCAGAAGAACCAGGAACTGAAAGCCGTACTGCTGGAAGAAACACCCTGGGTGCTGCAGGCAAAGAATGAGGCCGAACAGAAAAGAAATATTGCCCTTCTGTTTGACATGGTAAAGATGAGTGAGCAGCTGAACAGCTCTTATGACAAGCTGAAACAGATGCAAAGCAGTAACGGCGGTTTTGTATGGTTTACCGGCGGTCCGGATGACCGCTACATTACCCAGTATATTGTTACCGGCATCGGGCATCTCCGGAAGCTGAAAGCAGTGGTCAATAACCAGGATATCAAACTGATCTCCATCCTGACAACAGCCATTCCTTACTTAGACAGGAAGATCAAAGAAGATTATGACAACCTTATCAAGTACAAGGTGAACCTTGGGACCTATACACCGGATTATACCATCATCCAGTATTTGTATATGCGCAGTTTCTTCCCGGAATATGAAATAGCCACCACTTCCAAAACTGCCTACAATTATTTCCGTGGCCGGGCACAGCAAACATGGGTGGGACAAAGCAAATACATGCAGGGCATGATCGCACTGGCGCTGCATAGAACGGGTGATGCAAAAACGCCTGCGGCCATTTTGAAATCCCTAAAAGAAACTTCCATCAGTAACGAAGAACTGGGTATGTACTGGAAAGACCAGCGAAACGGCTGGTTCTGGTATGAGGCGCCGATAGAAACCCACTCCTTATTGATCGAAGCCTTCCAGGAAGTAGGCAAGGATCCCAGGACTGTGGATGATCTAAGAACATGGTTGCTGAAGAACAAACAGACCAACAACTGGAAAACAACCAAGGCCACAGCAGAAGCCTGTTATGCTTTATTGCTGCAGGGAACAGCCCCGATAGCTATCGGGGGGTTAAGCAGCGAACCTTTAGTTGAAATAAAATTGGGGGCCACAACCATTAAATCCACCGATGCAGGCCAGGAAGCCGGCACTGGCTACTTTAAGAAAACAATCGAAGGAAGTAAAGTAAATCCACAGATGGGAAATATCTCCGTAACGGTGGGGTCTGCGAAAGCCCCCGCTTCCGGCGGGGGTTTGGGGGAGGTCGGGGCCTCATGGGGCGGTGTGTACTGGCAGTATTTTGAGGATCTGGATAAGATTACCACTGCTTCAACCCCTTTAAAACTGTCAAAAAAGTTATTCGTAGAAAAGAATACCGATCGGGGGCCTGTCATCACACCTGTAATCGGGGGTGGCACCATCAAAGTGGGTGACAAAATAAAAGTAAGGGTTGAGCTGCGTGTGGACCGGGACATGGAATATGTACACATGAAAGATATGCGGGCCTCTGCACTGGAACCGGTGAATGTACTGAGCCAGTACAAATGGCAGGGCGGTCTCGGCTATTATGAAAGCACCAAAGATGCCAGCACCAACTTTTTCTTCAGTTACCTGCGTAAAGGCACTTATGTATTTGAATACAGTTTGTTTACCACGCACAGCGGTAATTTCAGCAATGGTATCACAACTATTCAGTGTATGTATGCCCCGGAGTTTTCTTCCCATAGTGAAGGAATCCGCATCAATGTAGAGTGATGTGTTCCTCCTCCCCCTCGGGGAGGAGGTTAGGAGGTGAGGTCAAAATACTACCGGATATTTATTAGCTACCGAAGCACAGAAACATTGAATTCTGTGCTTCAGTGTTTCTGTGGCGTCCTACATTTGCAGCATGCAGGTTGATTACTTAATTATAGGACAGGGTATCAGTGGAACCTGGTTAAGCTATTACCTCCAAAAAGAGCAAAAGAGTTTCATCGTTATCGACAATAATTTTTCTAATGCCCCGTCAAGAATCGCCGCCGGTATCATTAACCCCGTCACCGGCCGGCGGCATGTAGAAGTGTGGATGGCCGATGAGCTCCTTCCTTTTGCATGGAATGCCTATTCACAGCTTGGTAAAGAACTAAGTATAACAGCGATCTCACAAAAAGACATCATTGACTTCTTCCCCACCCCGCAGATGCGGCTGAGTTTTCAGCAAAGAGTGGAAGAAAAAGGGGAATATATTTCGCTGGATGAAACGAAAGGAAAACTGAATGATCATTTCAATTATGAATTTGGTTACGGTGAAATAAAACCCGTTTACACAGCACTCCTTGAAACAATATTACCAGCCTGGCAGCAACGGCTAAAAGAAAAAAAACTGCTGCTCGGGGAAGAATTTGATATCAACCAGCTTCATACTAAGAAAGAGGGTATTCAGTATAAAGGCATTACGGCCGGCAAAATTATTTTCTGCGATGGCAACAGCAGCAACACAAATCCATATTTTCAGCAATTGCCTTTTGCCCCAAATAAAGGAGAAGCGTTAATCATTGAAGTACCCGGTTTGCCAAAAGAAAATATCTATAAAAAAGGAATGACGTTGGCTCCCCTTCAGAGCTTGCCCCGCCAAGGCGGGGGGATGGGGGCATCCTGGTGGATCGGCTCCAGCTATGCCTGGGAATTTGACAATGAAAATCCCACTGCTGAGTTCAGGGAAAAAACAGAAGAGCTCCTGAAAAGCTGGCTGAAAGTTCCGTTTACTTTCCGGGAACATCTTTGCGGTATCCGCCCTGCTACGCTCGAAAGAAGGCCTTTTGCAGGGCTGCATCCGCAGCACCCAAACATTGGCATCCTGAATGGCATGGGCGCCAAAGGCTGTTCCCTGGCCCCTTTCTTCGCCAAACAATTAACTGACCATCTTTTGCATCACACGGCGATCAGCCCCGAAGCAGACATTAGGCGTTTCTCAAAAACCCTTTCCCGCTAAAATTTTTATACTGTAAACAGCCTGCCTGCAATGGCAAATTGACTATTGTTTTCTATCTTCCTTCACTTAATTATTAAAAATGACAAGACAGGAAGAACCCAGGTACATCATCCCCGCCCATTTCCGCCGCATGGAAAATATGCATATCGTTTTCTGGCTGATGAAAGATATCAGCTGGTGTATGATTTGGAAAGAACTGGGCATAGCTATGTTCATCCCCACACTTACTATTGCCATCATCATTGCCTGGCGCACCCGGCGCATCCCGGCAGAACTGGCTCACAACCTGGCTATCGCTTTCTGGATCACCGCCAACGGTTATTGGATGATCAGTGAGTTCTTTGCATTTGATGGGGCTATCATCTGGAGAGAATTTACCGGCAAACACATGGCGCTGATACCGTTTTTCACCGGTGCACTGATATTGCTGTACTATTACATTGTGCAGCGGCCAAAAGAGATGAGAACAAAACAGGCGGTAACTATGTAACAGCTAATTTGGGTTTCCTGGCCTGCAGGTATAGCTTGCGGAAAAGGCAGATAAGAAGGATGGTGAGCATCGGGTGGATTTTAAATTCTTTTCAATGGTTCGGACAGTCCATAAAGCTAAACAAAGGTTTTGGGATTTGCAAGCCAACCACAGGAGTTTTGTCACTCCGACGATGGAGGAGTCTAAGACATCTCAGCCTGCTGCATTGCCTGATTTGTGAGATGCCTTCCCTCCTTCGTCGGGACAGGCCAAGCCCCGGCATGACAAGACTCTAAAAGCTTGAAGTCTCATTCATATTCACAAAACCTCATTACCCCAGCCCCGCATCAATCGCATTCCCCGGCAACAGCGGATCCTGGTTCAGCAACTGGCTCATTTCCTGGTACAGGGCCGGTAACTTTTCCCTGAACGCTGACGGGTTTTCAAAAAAAGTCTCTACGGACACAGCCCAGAATTCATCAAAGTTGGTCATAGCATAATCATCAAGCAAATGGCTCATTCCCTTGCGCATGGCCCTGAAGACCGGTCTGCCTTCTTCTGAGAAATCACTGAGTCTTTCTTTAAAACCACGGTCATGATGGTCCTCTAAACCAAGGTAAGCGTCAAACTGCAGGGCATGCGCCATTTCATGCAGTCCCACATTCAGGGAGTCCGTGTAATCACCATATCCTTCCAGGAAACGATTCCAGGATATATGAATGCCATTCTTACTTACATGGCCATAATACGTTTCCTTGTCAATGTTCAGCACATACTCCCGACGCATTACATGTATCACATCAAAATAATCCATCAGGTAATTACGCAGGCCAAAGGTCAGCTGCACGGCCGCGCCGCTGATCAGTACCGGGATGTATTCCTCTTCCACCATGGCGTGAAAGCGGAATTCCTTGGAGTGCATGAACTGCTTTACCCGGTGCAGGAATCTTTTCTTCTGAGGGATGGATAGACAACTGTAGTAAGGATTATACCTGTTCAACCAATGGTCGTATTGCTGATCCTGATCCTGATCCTTATCCTTATCCTCATTTTTCCTGTTAAACCGGAGAACCTTTGTTTGGGTTTCTCTTCTTTCTTTAAGAACTGGCCTCAGCACCAACAGAAAAACAATGACCATCACCAGCAAAAATATTAGCCATTGGGGCAACAGGAATTGCGGCGGTGCGCTCTCCTTGCTACGCATATATGCCTCCCCCAGCGAATCGAGGTGTTGCTGCAAAGATTGCTGCCATAACAGATCTTCCCGGCTGATGCTGTCGATCAGCGTATCAACAGGCGGCGGGGGGCCTGTTACTCCGGGGATAAAGCTGGTATCTGGCGGCATAGCAATTGACTGAATACGAATTTAAGCGGCATTGGCAAATCAGCTGTAAAAGCTTCAAAATAGGCCTTGTGGGGTTATCTTTGCCGGCAAACTGAGGGGGCCCGGCGACAATACTACTATGATCGTCTGTTGCCAGTTTACCCTGAGGTAACGAAGGGCACTCTTCAGCGTTCAGTAATTCTATTCAGCAATCATCAACACTCCGCCAACTGGCGGAGATGGGGGCATCATTTATGTACAGAACTCATACCTGTGGTGAATTAAGATCAGTAAGTAAAGGAACTGAAGCAACGCTTGCTGGCTGGGTGCAAACCGTCCGCAAATTCGGCGCCATTACTTTTGTTGACCTCCGTGACCGTTATGGCATTACCCAGTTATTATTTGGCGAAGAACTTACGAAGCAATTAGATGAGAGTCCCCTGGGAAGAGAGTTTGTGTTGCAGGCCACAGGGACCGTGAACGAGAGAAGCAATAAAAATCCGAACATTCCTACCGGGGATATTGAGGTCCTTGTTTCTTCATATAAAATCCTGAACAGATCAACTGTACCGCCATTCACCATACAGGACGATACCGATGGCGGTGATGACCTGCGGATGAAATACCGTTTCCTTGACCTGAGAAGAAACGCCGTAAAGAAAAACCTTGAACTGCGGTATGCAGTGAACCGTGCTGCCCGGAATTACCTGCACCAGAAGGGTTTCATGGATATTGAAACACCTTTCCTGATCAAATCAACACCGGAAGGCGCCAGGGACTTCGTAGTGCCATCAAGAATGAACCCGGGCCAGTTTTATGCGTTGCCGCAATCACCGCAGACATTCAAGCAACTGCTGATGGTAAGCGGTTATGACCGTTATTATCAAATCGTAAAATGTTTCCGGGATGAAGACCTCAGAGCTGACCGACAGCCAGAATTCACTCAGATAGATTGTGAAATGACATTCGTTGAGCAGGAAGATATATTGAATATGTTTGAAGG
>JANNUI010000305.1:0-2052 GCA_031395125.1 Chitinophagaceae bacterium
CGGCGCCAAGGCCGGTGTTAATATCATCAAGGTAGATGGCAAGTCATTCAAGGATGAATTCCGCTACGGGTACTCCCTCGGCGGTTTTATGGAAATAAGGGCAGGCAAAAAATTGGTGGTACAGCCAGAGCTTATCTGGAACCAGTATTCCACCCGGCTGGACAGTAATTACAAAAATGTGTACCAGGATGTCTTCAATGGCAACTCCAGTATCAAACTGAATTATCTCTCCATCCCCATTTTGCTGAACTATAAACTGATCGGCAGCTTCCTGTCCTTGCAGGTGGGGCCGCAGTTTGGTATCCTGATCGACCAGAGTAAAACCGTGCTGCAGAATGGCGGCAATGCTTTCAAGACCGGTGACTTCTCCATGCTGGGCGGGGTGCAGTTCAAAGTGCTGGCCTTCCGCCTGAATGCCCGCTATGCGGTGGGGTTGAACAATATCAGCGACCTGCCCGATGATGACAAATGGAAAAGCCAGGGATTCCAGGTATCCGTTGGAATAGCCTTGTAGAAATATCAAATCCTTATGAAAGGGCCCCTTCAGGTTGAAGGGGCTTTTTATTGTAATCATTTATTCTTCAGCTACCTATTTTGTCAGTCTTTTTATAAAAGGCACAAATCTTGGCAATACTGAATCTGCATTCTATTTTTACCCGCTCCGAAGGTCCGTGAGGACTCCTTGGGAGACTCCTTCGTACTTTCCCTTATCCCGGATGGGAAGAGTGACAGATTGACCTAAGAAGCCCTGATTATGAACTTTGACCAATTTTTACTGCGTTCCGAAGATGAAATGGATTTTTTGCCCATTATTCCTCTTAATGATAGTGACCTGGATGACCCCAATGGTATAGAAGTACCAGCTGAACTGGCCCTGCTGCCACTGAGGAATACGGTGCTCTTTCCCGGCGTGGTGCTCCCCATCACCGTAGGCAGAGATAAAAGCATCAAGGCGGTTAACGATGCTTATAAGACAGACAAGTTGATCGGCGTAGTGGCGCAAAAAGACAGCAATGTGGAAGAGCCGTCCGTGAAAGACCTGGAAAATGTAGGCACGGTGGCCAAAATTGTGAAGCTGATAAAAATGCCTGATGGCGGCACCACCATCATCATCCAGGGCAAGAGCCGGTTCCTTATCGAGTCTATCATCGGCGATGACCCCTATTTCAAGGCCAAAATAAAAAAACTGGAAGAAGAAGAATCCCCGAAGGATGATGATTTCAATGCCTATGTAGCCAATATCAAAGATCTGGCAGCGGATATCGTACAGCTTTCACCCAATATACCTGCCGAAGCATCCATCATCCTGCGGAATATTGAGAACCCTTCCTTCCTGATCCATTTTGTATCCAGCAACCTGAATACGGATATCAAAGACAAACAAAGACTACTGGAATTAAATCATATCCGGGAAAGGGCCGACCTGCTGATGCAACTGTTGCAAAAAGAACTGCAGTTTGCTGAACTGAAGAATAAAGTGACCACCAAGACCAAAACGGAGATCGACAAACAGCAGCGGGAATATTTCCTGCAGCAGCAACTAAAAAGCATTAAGGAAGAACTGGGCGGAGACAGCAATGTGCAGGAAGTAAAAGAAATGCAGAAGAAGGCGGAAGCCAAAAAATGGCCAGAGGCTGCCAAAGAGATGTTCAAGAAAGGAGTGGAAAAACTGGAAAGGATGCACCCGAGCACACCTGATTATTCCGTGGTGTACAACCACCTCGACCTGATGCTGGACCTGCCCTGGCAGCAGTACACCGAAGACCATTACGACCTGAAGAAAGCAAAGAAAAAACTGGACATTGACCACTATGGCATGCACAAGATAAAAGAGCGTATACTGGAATACCTCGCAGTGCTGAAGCTGAAAGGGGATATGAAAAGCCCGATCCTTTGTTTTGTGGGCCCGCCGGGTATCGGTAAAACATCGCTGGGAAAAAGCATTGCCGGCGCTGTCGGCAGAAAATATGTGCGGCTTAGCCTCGGCGGCCTGCATGATGAGAGTGAGATAAGGGGCCATCGCAAAACCTATATCGGCGCTATGCCGGGCAG
>JANNUI010000558.1:0-2651 GCA_031395125.1 Chitinophagaceae bacterium
CAAAGCCAACCAGGTCGCTTTACAAATAAAAAATAAGGCCTATACCTGTAAGTCATTTAACTATGAATATTTTGATATTTTCTTTGAACGGAAATTCTTAAAAGATTATAATGAGTTGCTGAATGCCAATGCCGGTCAATCAAGAGGGATCGGAATCAAGCAAAAAGATCTGAGAAAAACAGCCAACCTGGATGGTAAACAATATGCATTGGTGGTGGGGACTAATAATTATAAAAGCAGCGATTGGCCTTTTTTGCCAAATGCCATTAATGATGCCAGAGCCATTCGGGACGAACTGGCACAGGGATATGGTTTTGAAGTGCAGATACTGGAGGATAAACCCATGGATACCATTTACAAAGCCATCCAGGAATATTACAGGATACTGAATCCAAATGACCAGCTCCTGATCTATTTTGCCGGACACGGAGATATGGAAGCTGAATTCATGGATGATGGTTTTATTGTTTGTGCAGATTCCAAATCAATTGAAACAGACCCTGTACGAAATAGCTATATCCAGCATTCCAAATTAAAGAAAATGGTCAATAAGATCCCGGCCAAACAAATATTGGTTTTACTGGATATATGTCATGGCGGTGTATTTGATGAAGAAGTGCGGGAAAACCCGGCTAGCCGGATAACCAACCGGAATGTGCTTGAGCTATTAAGAACCAACTCAGATTATACAGTCCGGAAAATGCTGAGCTCAGTTGGCCTGGAGGCTGCGTTTGATGGTAAGGCCGGTAAACATTCCCCTTTTGCCGCTTATTTGATCAGCATACTCAATGCAAGGGGCGGACTGGAGGGAATTGTTACTTTAACCGACATTCATGCACTGCTCCAGAAAGCCAGCCTGAATGAAACGGCCACACTGAAAACAAAACCGCATCTTGCCGGTTTTTGGAGACAACAATCCGCTTGGTGAATTTATCCTGATCCCCACAGACGAGGTAAAAAAATGAACAGTAAATTATTTACCTGCAGACAAAAATGTCCCGACTGTTGCGGGACATTTTTAGTTAAATAAAGTTGATGTTGTGAAGGATCATGGAACCAGCTTCCAGGTGTAGGAATAGCCGGTGTAAGTCGGCTGGGGTCCCCAGTACAGGTAGCTGCCATCGTTGAACACGGCTTTTGCATACAGGGTGTTGGTACCGGGAATGGCCCATGTCACTTTTTTGTCGTAAGGGGAAACGGTACCGCGGTAATTGCCATTTATATAAATGTCAAGGTAATAACCGGTCCAGTTATCAATGACCACATCGCTGTAATCGGGACCATACACATCGCCTCTTGAGGTAGAAGGAGGAGCTGGCTTGTTTTTGTCATTTATCGGGCGCTGGAGACCATCCACATTAGCATCGGGGGTAGCTATCGGCTTTGCTTCAACGGTTTCTTTTTTCAGTTTCGGTTTTCCCGGTTGTGCATAACCTGAAAATCCTATGCCCGCTGCCAGCAAGAAGGCAAGAAGGAAGATTTGTTTTTTCATGATGTTCAGTTTTTTAAAGTTTAAGGTGTTTTTTTGCTGAAGTAGTTAAATATAGAAAAGGTTTCTTAGAAAAAGGTTGTTTCGGGTTACTACTTTTTTATTCCCCACACATCCGGCAATCACCATGTAAACATATCACTTACTGCAGGGCAGATTTATACCCACTGCCCGGTATTTTCGGCTAACAGGGTGTTTTTTAACAAATAAAGCAACCATAAAAAAGACCCGGCCGTCTCCACGTTTTTCCCAACAGAGACTCCCTTGGAGCATTTTTTGTATTTTGGCTGAAACTTCGTGCATGAAATCACTCCTGTCGCTTTTTGCTGCCTGTATATTATTATACTCCTGCCAGAAAGATACAGGGAATGATACCAACCCGCCACTGGCTGCCGAAACCCGGTTAAATGTTGCCTACGGGGCTGACCCACTGCAAAAAATAGATGTTTATCTGCCGGCAGGCAGAACAACGGCCTCCGCCAAAGTCATCATACTAATTCATGGCGGAGGATGGAACCAGGGAGATAAAGCTGATTTCAACACGTATGTGGATACACTGAAAAAAAGGCTGCCCGGTTATGCCATCTTTAATATTAACTACCGGCTGGCAACAGGCTCTGCAAATTTTTTTCCATCACAGGAAAATGATGTGAAAACCGCTGTTGAATTTATTTATGGTAAAAGAGGGGACTATCAAATCTCTGACAAGTTCGTATTGCTCGGTGCCAGCGCCGGCGGGCATTTGTCCCTGTTACATGCTTATAAATATACCAGCCCGGTAAAAATAAAAGCGGTGGTTGATTTCTTCGGCCCTACCGAGCTGGTGGACATGTATAATAACCCGGTCAATCCGCTGGTACCATTATTATTGATACAGGTGACAGGCGGCAATCCAACCACCCATGCCAGTTTATACCAGCAATCCAGCCCGTGGAATTTTGTAACGGCCCAAACCCCGCCTACCATCCTTTTGCATGGCGGTGTTGACATCGTAGTGTCGCCCTCGCAATCCCTGCTGCTGAAAAATAAACTGCAGGCAATGGGGGTGACACATGAGTATGTGTTCTACCCCACCGAAAATCACGGATGGGTGGGAGCCAACCTTACTGATTCATTTGATAAGATCACCGCTTTTCTTACAGCCAATGTGAACTAGTATCTG
>JANNUI010000385.1:0-4484 GCA_031395125.1 Chitinophagaceae bacterium
CCCCCGTTTATTCCATCAATGGCTGAAAAACAAAAAATGCGGCTGGATAAATACCTCTGGTCCATCCGGCTGTTCAAAACAAGGACAGTGGCCGCTGCCGCCTGCGATGCAGGTAAAGTGAAATTTGCCGGTTCGCAGGCCAGGGCATCTAAGCATGTAACTATTGGCGACGAGTATGAAGTGAAGACCGGGGCCAAACGCTGGCGGATAAAAGTAACCGGGCTGCTGGAAAAAAGAGTGGCCGCTTCCGAAGCCGTTAAACATTATATTGATATAACCCCTGAGGAAGAATTACAAAGACTGAAATACCAGGCAGCCAGCTTTCATATAGGTAAGCGAAGAAGTAAGATTGGCCGGCCTACTAAAAAAGAAAGAAGGGAGCTGGATGATTTTATTGAGGATTGATCAGTTTGCTGCTTTCTTCAGCCAGAATTCATCTAACCAATCCCCGCAGGTAACAGGATGTTTTTCCAGTTCGGCATGTATGGCCGTTAGTTCATCAGCCGTCAGGTGCTCTTCCAAATACTTAAAAAGCTCCCTCTCCTCAAAGCGGATATGCTGTTCGATCAGGTCAGCCAGCACTCCGAGGTCATGGCGGTGCAGGTTCCTATCGATAGCAATGATCAGTTCCCGGATATAATCATGTTCTTTTTGCATCCGCTGCACCAGCGGGTTATCCTGCATCCGGGCTGCCAGTACTTTTTCTTCCTGGTAGAAATGAGGCCTTATGTGATTTTTCCAGTACCAGCCGGTGTAGGCTCTCAGTTTTTCCAGGTCTGTATTATTTTTTAACCCCTGACGGATCTTCCATACATATAATAACCCTTCATGATGTTCACGGCTCAGGGGTTGCAACTCAACGCTTCGTTTGATTGGTTTTATTTCATTCATGTACCAAAATTAGCCTGTAAAGAAGCAGAAAGATTCTGACTTAAAACAGTTTCAGCGATGACACCACTCAGTTCTCCTGAACTGATATAAATCATCAGTTTAGCTGCAATACATCATTTTAATCGCCGGCGCAGCACCCGACATTCGTTAGATAAAACAATTCCGTATGTATCCAGGGACCGCATGCAACAGGTATATTCCGGCCGGAAAAGTTGAGGTTCTTCACTTCAAAGAAATTGAAGACGAAAAGAATATGATCGAACCGGCGCTGCTGATGCCCGCAGTCAATATATCTGAAACAGCGACTGAATATCTTGTCGTAATGGCTGCACCCGGCCTTCACCGGGATGATTTTTGTATTGAAATAAATCAATCCGTCATTACTATATCGGCTAAAAAAGAAACCCTGCCGGTGGATAGTGTCAATGACCGTTGTGAATATAATTATTCAGACTGGACAAGGGCTTTCTCCTTACCCGCCGATGCAGACGCCCTGCTGTCCCGTGCAGAATATAAGAACGGGGAACTGATGATCCGAATCCCCCGTAATGAAAAAAGTGAAACCCAGGAAAAAGTTACCATTTATGTTTATTAACCCTATTGCCATGCTCCTGCACATTACATCTGGCCGTGTTATAAGCGAAATACAAAAAGAATTCAACCGGATATTTCCTTTTCTGAAAATTGAATTCTTCAACAACAGGTCGCTGCAACGGACCGGTTTCTCTGTACAGCAGATCATCCCCCACTACCGCAAGATCGGCGAAGGGCTGCCGCCCATTAAAGACGGTGACATAGAGATCACGGAAGACATGAAGGTAAATATGCTGGAAAAGCAATTTAAAGATCAATTCGGCCTCGCCGTACAGGTGTTCAGGAAATCAGGGAACCTGTGGCTGGAAACCACGATGACAGATAACTGGACCCTGCAGCAGCAAAACAACCATGGCCGGGAGATCTCCACCAGTAAGGCCATCAAACCGGCGCCGGATGACTATGATCTGAACCGGGATGCTGATCATTAAAACAACTTCACTGGCTACTGATGAAAATCAAGTATGTTCCTTACCTGCCTCATTGTTACCGCTAAAAAAAGAAGGTACATTGCTTTTGTTGACTTATCAACAAATAAAATTGATAAATATGGAAACCAAAGCATTGGAAAAACCCAGAACTACCCGGCCAGCATTCTTTGAAAGTGGCTGGATGGACAAATTCTTCAACGCACCGTTGGATGAATTTTTTAACTACAGCAAAGTGATAAACGTACCTGCCGTAAACGTAACTGAAACTGACAAGGATTTCCGCCTGAGCATTGCTGCCCCTGGGCTGGAAAAAAAGGACTTCAAGGTGGAGACCTTTGACGACATGCTGACTATCAGTGCAGAACATGAAAGGGAGCAAAAAGAAGAGTTAAATGGCCGTTTCAACCGCCGGGAGTATAATTACAGCAGCTGGAGCCGCAGTTTCACCCTTCCCGAAAACTGTAATTTTACAAAGATCGATGCGGAGTACAAAAACGGGGAACTGAAGATCATGATCCCAAAAATGGAAGTGAAGGAGCCGAAAAAAATAAAAAGCATCTCCGTGAATTAATGGGAAGAAAGCGGAAGTACTGCCCCCGCCGGTAGCTGAAGGCGGGGGCCTTTTATTATTAGTAAAGCAGGTTTTTGAGTTTGTCCATATTCAGCACAGAAATTTTCCCTTCCTTGATCTCTATGAGTTTTTCTGATTTGAAATCACTAAGTGTCCTGATCAGTGACTCGGTGGCAGTGCCAACATAATGAGCAAAGTCTTCACGTGAGATCTCAATCGGTTTGTTGATATTCTCTGCATTAAATTTTGAATGAATATCTACCAGCGCTTTGGCCACTCTCTTGCGGAGCGAACTGTAGGCCAGGTTGAGCAGCCGCTCTTCTTTTTCTTTTACATTCTGGGTGATGATACGAATGAATTTTGCCGCCACCTCCATATTACCATATATCATCTGTAGAAAATCTTCCTTGGGTATCTGCATGATCTCGGCCTCTTCGAGGATCACGGCTGAATCATCATAGTTCTTATCTTCAATCAATGCCGGGTAGCCTATAAAATCCCCGTCGCTGAACAGGTCAGTGATATATTCCTTTCCATCTTCATGTGTCTTGAAGCCTTTTACTTTGCCTTTTACCAGGTAATACAGGTACCTTGGTCTTTTCCCTTCCTGGTAAAGCGTTTGCTTTTTGGTATGGGTTTCCACATCATACTGGTCGGCCAGCTGGCTGATGAGACCGGCGTTCTTAACATCCTTGATGAACTGGTTAATGCCCTGCTGGGATGGGGGATACTTATTATTGAATATAGCTGCCTTTTTCAGCCGCACTTCTATTGCATTGAGCAGCTCGATATCCTCAAAAGGTTTGGTGATGTAATCATCGGCACCCATTTCCATCCCT
Source organism: Chitinophagaceae bacterium (assembly GCA_031395125.1). Classification (GTDB taxonomy): domain Bacteria; phylum Bacteroidota; class Bacteroidia; order Chitinophagales; family Chitinophagaceae; genus JJ008. The sequence continues at coordinate 3,327 of JANNUI010000385.1, forward strand.
TTCCGGAAATCGCTCCTTTCTGTTTTGGCTGTGAGGAATACAAATGGTATGTGTTCGGTGTCAGGATTTTTCCTTAATAAATGCAGCACTCCGTAGCCATCCAGCTCCGGCATCATAATGTCACAGACGATCACATCGGGTCTTTCCCGCTGCGCCACTTCCACCCCTTTTTTGCCATTCTCGGCTGTATAGGTCTTATAACCGGCCAATTCCAGTATCTCAGCCGTGTTATCCCGGATATCGGCGTTATCATCAATAACTAAAACAGATTTCATGTTATGTTGGGTTTACAGGAATGCTAAAGGTAATAACTGTTCCTTTATTCAGCTTGCTATTCAGTTCCACTTCGCCGTGCAGCAGATCCACATATCTTTTTACAATGTGTAGCCCCAGACCTGTCCCCTTTATATTGGTGGCATTAGCAGCCCTGAAGAAACTGGAAAACAGGTGCGGCTGATCTTCATCCGAAATACCGATGCCCTTGTCTGCTACCGACATACTCATCCTGTCGCCTGTTTTCCTGCCACTGATAGTTACGGGCTTGCCTTCGTCCGAGAACTTGATCGCATTACTCACCAGGTTGAGCAGGATATTTCTGTAAAGCTTTTTATCGGTAACGGCATTGCAATCGTCATTACACTCAATGATAAAGTGCTGTCCTTTTTTCAGCATCGCTTTCATTTCTTCCATGGTATCTTCCACCAGGAGTTTCAGGTCTACCGATTCTGTCCTTACCTCTACTCTTCCTTCATTCAGTTTGCCCAATGAGAGAAAATCCTCGAGAATATCATTCAGGTTGTTCACGGAGTTCTTTATCCGCTGTATATGCTTTTCCCTTTTTTCCTGGTCTTCAGTGCCCGTATATTTCGACAACAGGCTGGCGGAAGACAAAACGGTGGTCAGCGGCGTCCTGAATTCATGGGAAGCCATCGATACAAAGCGGCTTTTGATCTCATTCAGTTGTCTTTCCTTATCCAGCGCCTCACTCAGTTCCAGCTGCGATTCCTCTAACTTTTGCAAAGCTTCTTTCAGGATCAGGGTCCGTTCCTCCACTTTCACCTCCAGTTCCGTATTGAGCTGCCTTATTTTGTCCGTTATTTTCTCCAATTCGGCCTTTTGCCTGAGCATATTGGATTCTATTTCTTTCCGCTGGGTTAT
>JANNUI010000561.1:0-1963 GCA_031395125.1 Chitinophagaceae bacterium
ACACCTATCCGCGCGTCGAGTGCATGGCGGTCAACGAGTGGTGGTGGACGGCCTCCTGCGAGTACGCGGACATCGTGTACCCCGTGGACTCCTGGGCCGAGATGCGCTACCCGGACATGACCATCAGCGTCACCAACCCCTTCCTCTACGTGTTCCCGGTCACGCCGCTGCCGCGGATCCACAACACGCGCTCGGACGTGGACGTCGCCGCGGGCATCTCGCGGGCCGTGGGCCGGCTCACGGAGGACTCGCGCCACGACGCCTACTGGCGCTTCGTGGCGGAGGGCGGCATGCGCCCGTACCTGCAGCGCATCCTCGACTTCAGCAACCTGATGCGTGGTTACAAGGTCGAGGAGCTGGAGCGCAAGGCGGAGCAGGGCATCCCGGCCATGGTCCTCTCGCGCACGTACCCCAAGTGGTCGAGCTGGGAGCAGATCCACGAGGACAAGCCGTGGTACACGCGCTCAGGACGGATGGAGTTCTACCGCGACGAGCCGGAGTTCCGGGCCAGCGGTGAGAACCTGGTCCTGCACCGCGAGCCGATCGACTCGACCTTCTACGAGCCGAACGTCATCGTGGCCAAGGCGCACCCGCTGCTCCGCCCGACGACCCCCGAGGAGTACGGCGCCGACCGGGCCGACCTCTCCGGGGACTCGCGCCAGGCCCGGCACGTCATCAAGACCGTCGACGAGCTGATGAAGACGCAGCATCCGCTGGCGCACGACGGGCACGACCTGATCTTCCACACGCCCAAGTACCGCCACGGAGCGCATACCACTCCGACCGACGTGGATATCATCGCCGTTTGGTTCGGACCGTTTGGCGATATGAACCGAGCCGATCGCCGCATGCCAATGGTTGGCGAGATGTACGTGGACATTCATCCCTTGGATGCAAAGGGCCTGGGAATCGAAGAAGGCGATTACGTCTGGATCGATGCCGACCCGAAAGATCGCCCGTTCCACGGTTGGGAGCACAATCCCGAAGCCTATGAGGTCGCCCGCTTGATGGCGCGAGCCCGCTACTATCCCGGGACGCCTCGCGGTGTTACACGGATGTGGCACAACGCTCACGGTGCCACCTATGGATCGGTTCTTGGCGCCTCGCAGCATCCCACGGGTTTGGCCCAGTCGAACATCTCAAACTACAAGGCGATGTTCCGTCACGGCAGTCATCAAAGCTGCACTCGCGGCTTCATCAAACCAACTCACATGACGGAATCATTAAATGTAAAAGAACAGTTCACGCAGGAAATCACGCAGGGATTTGTGCCTGACGTCCATTGTCCAACCGGTGCACCTCGCGAATCGATGGTTCGTATTACGCGAGCTGAAGCAGGAGGCATCGGGGGCAAGGGCTTGTGGCGGCCGGCGGCCCTGGGTTTGCGCCCCACCTACGAAAACGAAGTGATGAAACGCTATTTGGCAGCAGGGTATGTCGAAATAGTTTCGTGATCAAGAAGAATGTTTCGATCAACAACAGGAAAACTGACCATGGTGAAACGTTACAACTGGCAGATCGGACGCGAGCAGGAATATCCCTACGACGCCCCTCCTCCCAAGCGGCAGGTTGCCTATGTATTTGACACCAACAAATGCATCGAATGCCAGACTTGCACCGTCGCCTGCAAAACTTGTTGGACCAGCGGCAAGGGGCAGGAGACCATCTTCTGGAACAATGTGGAAACCAAACCCTATGGCGGTTATCCCCACGCCTGGGACAGCAAGCTGATGGAAAAATGCGGTGGCTGTGAGTGGAAAGGGGACAAGAAACTTTACACCCTGAACAGCCCAACCATTTTCGAGAAAAACGGCGAGGGAAAACCGCCCTTGGGTCACCTTCCCGAACAACGCGATTACTCCGCCCCCAATCTGGGCGAAGACGACCTCTCGAAAATGATCGATCAGGGGTCGCATTTTGACGGGACCCATGAAGGCTGGTTGTTTTATCTGGCCCGTATCTG
>JANNUI010000426.1:0-3031 GCA_031395125.1 Chitinophagaceae bacterium
CACCGATGCGCCTGTCAGGATGTCTGCCATCTTAACGGCAGGCATCAGCAGCCGGGAAAAAAGTTTTGTCAGAAACCTGCTGAAGGCAACCTTTTCCAATTTTAAGGAAATCAGGAATCTCCCGCTTCGCGAAAACCTGGAAACCACATTCCCTACTATCCTGGGTGCATTGTATAATATCCCGGCCGATAAGATCGCTGTTACGGCAGGAACGGATTTTAACAGTACGATCACCGTGGCATGGCGTACCGATGCCGATACCAAGGAATTTATACAAACGGCGCTGACCAGCGGAGAAGGCATTGTTGCAGAAGTTATATTAAAGCCCAAGAACGAACTATTGCCGGACATGCAAGTAGGCGCGGGTATATCACTGTCCGATGCACGGTCGTTCGGGAAAATGGAATTGGACCCGAAAACCTGGCGTACCCAGGAATGGAGAAACCAGACATCGTATCCTTTAAAGCTGAAATACCTGCATGTGCTGCGAAAATCCCCCGCGCAAACTTCACCGGTGATCTATTCCTGGTCATTGGACAACCTGGAAGTGCCCTCGCAGGCAAGGGTATCCTTTGAAAATGGCCGGGTACCGGTCTGGCTGGACAATGATCCCACTGCGTTCATGTGGCTTGATTACAGTGTGATGGACTGTGCTCCCTGTAAGGATTCAGTGATCGTCGCGGTTACTGACGGTGTATCCGGCGCAACAGCACAACAGATCAAGATCAATATTCCTCCCGCTGTATATGATACACTCAAGGCGGTCAGTTTCATCGTGACCATCCGCAGCAGGCAGGCAGACCCGAGAGGCGCAGCGATGATCGAATTACCGGCATTAAAAGTGACCAGGGAAACAGGTAAAAATAATCTCATCGGTCCTTTGTTCATTCCCAAGGGAGGTACGCCGGAATATGAATTCAATATCAAGGCGGAGTCGGCTGATGGGGATTTCTTTTTATCGGAACAGTGGATACCATCTTCAGAAAAGGAAATTTTGCTCGGAAAGTCACGGATGAAATTGATCTTTAAAGGGATCATCCCGGGACTTGAATAGTCGAACCTAACTTATGAGATCAGTTGCATATATCGTATTTTTTGGTTCAGCAACTGCTTTGTTTGCAGTTACTGCTGTTGCGCAACCGGTATTCGGTTCATCTTTTATTTTAAACGGGCAAACGATATTCCCGGATAAAAAGAAAACCAAACTTTTTTATTACCTGCCACCTAATTATATACTGCTTGCAGACCGGGCTGGCAAACCTTCTTTTAGCCTGGTGAAGATGCGGTATTACGGTAAGGCTTCAACGGCTGATGCCGGAGTGGTCAGGTACAACAATCTGTTGCAGTTCAGGGTGGGTGCAGATCTACCGCATCAACAAATGGCATCTGTTATAAGAGTCGCATTGCAAAAAAAATATCCTGGTTCGGAACTGCAAATACTACCTGTCAGGAAATTCTTATCACTGCTGGTGTTTGCGCCTGCTGCACCCGGAACACCTAACGATACGGTCAGCCTCGTGCAGGCAAATCTTTCCGAAGCGAGTGATGAAAATGCGGCAGTCAACAATAGTTACTGGAGCGAGCGGACTGTCACGATCCGCCTCAGCAATATAGATGCTCAACTGGTTGAATCGGCCTTGCAAACAGGGAATAGCATCATGAGTTTTTCCTATGCTTTCTATTCTTCCTTTGCAGAAAGAAAAGACCTCCGTGCAGAAGTATATACCAATCCGGCACTGCGGGACGAAGTGAAAGCAGTGCTTGACAAAGAGATGGCAGGAGATACTTCGGGCACTATCACACTTATCAAGGCCGATGCATTCCCATTATCAGTAGATATAAAAAAATGGCCCTCCCTTGTCCAGGAAGTGGACATCAATGAACGGCTGCCAGCCAAATACCCGCTGTTTGATGTGTATTGTTATGATTTTGCACAGGGACTTCGGGCTGATCTCTATGAAAAAAAGATCGAGATCAGGGCATCGGGTGTAAGCAGAACGGATGTACTGTATCGGTTCTCTTTCCGGGAAGACATGCCGCAAGTCTTTGCAAAAGCGATCCGGTTTGCCTATGCGGTGCGATTTGATAAGCCTTTTTACTACCGGGTGAGTGAGATCGATCATGACGGGAATATGGTTACCACCGACTGGTTGCAAAAAGAGGAAGGGGGCACACTGATCGATATCACATCATCTCCTGATAAAGTAATAATAAAACCTAAAGAGCAAGAGCAATGAGTACCACTAAATACAGTATTATGAAATACCCGGGAAGAAAATTTCTTTTTCTTGTCCTGTTCCTTTCATCTCAGGGAATGGCACAGGTAAAATATGATGAGGGAGCTATTCCTATACAAGGACTTACTTTTTTGCAGGGTAGCTGGGATACGAATGAATATTATTACCTCCCGGAGTTCCCGCGATTGGCAAAAAGGCCGGACGGGACATTTGAATTCCTATGTCTCAAGTATACGAACAAAACCGGGCAAAACAGTGGTGGTTTATTGCATGCTCTCGTTGAATTCTCATTACCTGATTCCATACTGCAGTTGTATGAAAAAGAGTTAAAGAAGATCGTACCTGCAGGCCGTATAGCCGGCCAGGTGCCCTTGATGCAATACAAAAAGGAGTCAGATGATGATACACGGTCCAGCTTTGAGATTGTATCTGCTGTTCTTAATAATACCAGCGGAACAGATGCAATGACCCGTTCCATTCTTACCTCGGGTTATGCACCATTCACCCCGGGATCAAAAGCTGCTGTGGCGGCGCTACTCAATCCCACAGGTTCAACATTGATGTGGAATTCTTTTGAGGGGGAGGGTGCAGCAGATATTTCATTATCGGTCAATGGGTATTATGAAGCAGCAGTAAAGGCCTACAATGCAGTCGTGACCGCTGAAATGCGTGTTATCTATACCCATTTCAGTAACATGTCCAGCCGGCAGAAAGGTTTCACTAAGGAACAAATACGGAAAGTGGTGGATTCATTGGAGAAAAAAGGTTTCATTAAAGTGGATGTCTTTGACAGG
>JANNUI010000430.1:0-4269 GCA_031395125.1 Chitinophagaceae bacterium
CATCAGATGGCCGATTTCCTTTGATGCAGCATTTATTTTAGCAAGGCAGTTCTCCGTTTCCAGTTGCAGTCTTTTTCTTTCATTATCCAGTGTGATGATCTCATCCACTAGTTGTGATTCGTTAAAATGTTTTATCGCCAGTCTTTCCTTTACTGCCTGCGGATCCTGTCTTAATACCTGAAGCTGCAACATTGTTATGAAAAATTTGTCCGAAGAACGCCTCCGAAGCGGCAAAGATAAAGGGTAGCCGGAAGAGTGGTCAGTCCTATCTTTGCGGGCTATGTTTGTGAACGACGACCTGCAGCAGCGCTGGTGGAACCTGGAGGCACAGCTGGCCGAACGGTTTGGCAAAAAGCCGGATATGGAAGCCATTTTATTCCTGGTCGGGATACAGGAGTTCGGCGAGATCAGGGAAAAATTCACCAAGGAACAAAAGCAGGACCTGATGCATGTGGCGGTTTGCAGCCTGCTGGCGCCCAGTGGTTATTATGAACTGGAGAGTGCCGACGAAGACGGCTGGCCGCATTTCAGGCAACTGAAGCCAATGCCGGATATGACGGCAATCGAACAGGAGAATTTTTTAAAGGACCATGTCCTTTTATATTTTGACAAAAACAATGTATAGTATGAAGAAATTATTGTTCTGTATTCTTTGTTCGGCAGGGTTGCTTTCCCTCAGCCATGCACAAACAGATTCCACCATTAAAAAGAAAGACCGGAAAAAAGATGTGCTGCTGCAAACCAGTATGGGGGATATTGTAATCCGTCTTTCAGACTCCACTCCGCTGCACCGGGATAATTTTCTGAAACTGGTGAAAACAGGTTTTTACGACAGTTTACTATTTCACAGGGTGATGAAAGGTTTTATGATTCAGGGAGGTGATCCCAATAGTAAAAATGCACCTGCCGGTACACAATTAGGAAACGGTGGACCTTCATATACTGTTCCTGCAGAAATAAGAACTACACTTTTCCATAAAAAAGGGGTAATAGCTGCAGCAAGAATGGAGGACAATGTAAATCCGCAAAAAGCCAGTAACGGCAGCCAGTTCTACCTGGCGCAGGGAAAAATATACAGTGATGATGAACTGAATGTGATGGAAGCATCCCGTTTGGGGGGAAGAAAAATCCCTGCAGAACAAAGAGAAGCTTACAAAACTGTGGGAGGTATCCCGCACCTGGACCAGAACTATACAGTGTATGGTGAAGTGCTGAAGGGATTAGATGTGGTGGACAAGATAGCAGCTGTGCCCACCAGCAAGGGGACCGACCGGAACCGGCCGCTGGAAGATGTGAAAATTATTTCAGCAAAACTGATCAAGAGAAAGAAAAAATAAAGGCGTCATTTTCAGACGCCTTTAAGAAATTTTTTCACTCAGTCATCAATTACCTCCCAGGCCGCCGCTGCTTTGTGTTCTTTTCTTTTCCTCTTCTGAAGCATCCTTACGCTGGCGGGCTGCTTTTACTGAATTGCTTCCAAATCTCCATGTAAGGCTTGTTTTAAACTGGCGGCTTTCAAAATTGCCGCTGGCAATGGTCTTCTGTCCTGCAAAATCCAGTTCCCCCTTCCATTTCATACTGAAGAAGATATCTGAAACAGATACTTTGAAACTGCCTTTACCTTTGAAAATGTTTTTCTGAATTCCCCCATCCACCGACCACATTGATTTGCTGCGGAAGGCCCCTTCCCATAAGGATGGAGAGTTATACCATCCGCTTACTTCGGCTGTCCAGTCTTTCTTTTTCCCGAATTTGAGGCTATGCTGCTGATAAATATTGAAAGAAGTGTTCGCAATATTTATTATCCTGCTGCCTCCCCCAAGATCAGCTTTGTATTTTGAATAATTACCGCTGAAGTTTACAAAAGCCATATAATCTTTGTACATAAACGGATAGCTGATATTAATGCCAACGACATCCCGGGTGGCTAAGTTTTTACGGGTGATAAAACTCTTTGACTTCTCGGTCGTATCTACCAGTTGGGCAAATACATCGTTCACATGGCTGTAGCTAAGTGATGTGTTCAGTTTGTATTTGTAGGTATTGGTCACAGTAACAATGTTGGTGTATTGCGGTCTGAGGCCGGTATTACCTTTCATGAAAGTGTATTCATCAATCTTGAACTCGAAAGGGTTCAGGTCCTGGTAAGCAGGCCTGTCAATGCGGCGGCTGTAAGAAATACCCCACTGGTTCATCGGGTTCTTATTAAAAGTTAAAGCAGCGCTTGGAAAGAAATCTGTATAATTTCTTTTAAAGGTCTGGGCATTGCTTTTATTAACAGAGCCGTTTGAATTAAGGCCATATGAATCGCCGGTGGTGGAGGTGTTCTCCATCCTTACCCCTGCCTGGAACATCACTCCTTTCAGTTGCTTGTTATAGTTTACATACAGGGCATTAATATTCTCTTTGTAATTAAACTGGTTGCTCCGTGTTATATCCAGGGTTTTTTGCTCAGGGCTAAGTTGCGAAACATCATAACGCTGAAAGTTATTACCGGTATTGATCGCAGAAATTTTACCTCCCACCCCGAGCCTTCCTTTTTGAAAATTCTGCTCATAGTCTGCTTTCACGGTGTAGAGATCGATCTCTGTTGGTGATATGAAACGGTAAAATACCTGGCTCAGCAATGTATTGCCGCTGGCATCATAATAATAATTTGGCTGCAACTGGTTGCCGTCATTCCTGAACAAGCCATAGTCTGCGTCCAGGTTCAGCTCACGGCCCGATGTGTCTGCAAAGCGATAGTTCAGGTTGAAGTTCACATTATCCCTTCCCATATTGTTGCGGTTATTGGCCACCAGTGTGCGGTATACCACCCCGGTAGGCTTATAGCTGATGGGTGTGCGGCTGTCGTTATTAAAACTGTTATCAGACAGGTTCCCGTTGATCAGCACCCCAAAAGTGCTTTTATTGTTGATGAAGAAATCAACACCGGTTTTAAATCCATGACTTTTCATCCGCATTATCATGGTTGTTTCATTATCAAATACTGTATCCAGCACACTCCGGTAAAGGTTAAAGGCCATATTCTGTTTTGTGTTGTTATAATTGTAATTGCCAAACACATTGATGCCTTTGTTGCGGTGGTTAAAATTGATACCGCTGTTATATTTTGGATAAATACCGATATTATAACCGGCATTGACCGAGCCATTGGTGCCAAATGCCTTGTTCTTCTTCAGGCGGATATTGATGATCCCTGCATTACCAGCTGCATCGTATTTGGCTGACGGGTTAGTGATCAATTCAATCGCCTCTATCTGGGCTGACTGAAGCGATTTCAGGTAACTGGAAAGATCAGCGCCTGCCAGCGGGCTTGGTTTTCCGTCAATATAAATTCTGACCCCGTTTTTTCCTGCCAGGCTGATGTTATCATCTTTGTCCACCATCACACCGGGAGATTTGCGGAGCAGCTCCAGTGCATCATTGCCCATAGCATTGATGGTGCCTTCCACATTTAAGATCATTTTATCTGCTCTTACCTCCACCATTGGTTTTTTAGCGGTAACAGTCACTTCTTTCAGATTCCCGGATAATTTTGAAATGCTCAGTTCCGGAACGGCCACATCGCCGGAGCCGGACACTTCGAAGGGCTGGCTGTAAGCAGCCGCATAGCCCACATATGTTGCGTTTACCAGGTAGTTGCCGGATTTTGGTGCAGTAAATGAATACCGGCCATCTGCATTGGCGGTCGCCAGCTTGACTACCGACGAGTCTTTGGCGTTCAGGAGGGAAACAGTTGACTTATCGAGGCCTTTCCCTAGCTGATCTTTAACTACACCCGTAATTTGCTGTGCCTGGGCAAATGAAGCCATCATCACAAAACCTGCAAAAAACATAACTAACTTTCTCATATTCAATTCATTTTTGATTAGGAGAGGCAAATATACCATGCTGTCATAGTATTGTAAAAGCCATTCCGACCAAAGGCCCAAAAGCCTGCATGAACGGTATGAAAATTCCGGTGAATTGATTATGCGTCCTGGTCTTACCGGTAATTCTTAATCACTGTTTTTCCCTTAGGTTTGCAACTCAAAATCATGCATATGAATTTCCCTGCAGACCTCCGCTATACCAAAGACCATGAATGGATAAAAGTTGAAGGCGATATTGCCACTATCGGTATCACCGATTTTGCCCAGCGGGAGCTGGGTGATATTGTGTATGTGGAAGCGGAAACTATCGGTCAGGCCCTTGAAGCCGGTGCCGTGACACCCGATGCACCCGGAGCCCTCGTAGAGCGGGTAATCGGCGTACTTGTGGTACGGG
>JANNUI010000457.1:0-2277 GCA_031395125.1 Chitinophagaceae bacterium
AACCGATGACGACCATTTTTTTTGAATGCCGGTATTATAGGGATTATGATTGGCGTAGGTAGAAAAATAGGGGGAAAATTGTAAACGCAAAGGTGGTTTTATATTTTCCAACCCGGTCCATTTACCGCCCTGTGTAAGAAATCCGTTTACATCCGGGTCCAATGTGTTCCAGAAAACCTGTTGACCTGTTCTTTGGCGGCGGCGCATAATATTTAATCCCCAATCCTGGATATTTTTTTTACTGAACCGTATGGCAGAAAAAGGAATAAATATTTCAAAAGACCAACCGTCATTATTAATTTTTGCAGCGCTTTTCCAAACGGCATTCCAGCTAAAATCCTCGTTGTTGCCATTTTGGTTCGGCGCCACTTTTGCATCCATCTGTTCTCCAAGCGGGGTTACAAAATATTCAAAACCGTTTAATTTATCATCATAGGTATCAAACACAAAACCAATCCAGTCATTGTTGCCAAAACCATCCCTTCCCCTCAACTCAGTTGATATGCTGTCTCTTGAAACTTCATGACAATAGCCCCCGAGATAAATGCCTTCATCATTATACAGCATATAAGCTTCTGTTTTATTGGCATCAGCTTCTTTGCGGAAAGGGGTTGGCCTTAGTTCTGTGTAGCCCTGTGCCATCGGCGCATCTTTCCAGGCGGAATCATCGATCACCCCATCCAGTTTAATAGGGCTGGTTGCCCTTTTGGCGGCTAATTGTTTGTGTTCGGGGGTTTTTTGCGCCATGCACGGCACAGCAATCAATAACAGGAATAAGATGATCAGGTTGGTTGTTGGTTTGAATCTCATGACTATACGTTTAACAGCGGTTATACAACGAAAAACAAATAGCAAATGTTACCTGTGATCGAATAATTACTAAATGTTTCGTATTTCGAAGATAACAGCCGCAGACATCATGACACCAGCGATTTATCTGAAGGGTTACAATTTCCTGACGAATGGTTAAAAAAAGGGGTCGTTAACTTTTTGTTGGCAAAATAAAAGAGCCGGTCTTACAGGACCAGCTCTTTTTTAAATCACAGGTTTGAGCAGGAAAAAATTTATTGCTTAATGAATTTTAGTGATTGTCTTCCGTCTTTATTATTTGTTATAAGGTAATAAATGCCTTTAGGTAAATGCTGTACCGGAATACTCATGGCATTATTGCCTTCGTTTACCTGCAGTGTTTTAAAATATACTGACTTGCCTGCCGCATCGGTAATGGTAATATTTACAGTTTCTTTCCGGCTTGATGGCAATTGCACCTGCAGCACATCGCTTGCCGGGTTTGGAAATACCTGTATAGAAATCAGGGTTTGATTTTTAACTGCAATAACACGGCTATAGGTAAATGCTGCATCCATATCAGCCAGTTTCAGGCGGTATAGATTTGTACCGGAGGATGGTTGTACGTCTATAAAAGTATAGTACTGTTTAATGCTGGAGTTGCCGGTTGCATTTATTCTGCCAATAGAAATAAAATTAGCTCCGTCTGTACTTCTTTCTATTTCAAAATGCGAAGCGTTTTGTTCGGTGATGGTTTCCCAGTTCAATTGTATGCCGGTTGGTTTTTTTGAAGCGGTGAAGTCTCCCATTTTTAAGGGTAAAGAGAAAGAAGAGAGAACAGCTATTTCGGATGCTGACAAGGCCCGGTTATAAATTCTTACTTCATCTAATTTTCCATTGAGTGGATTATACCTGGGTGGACTGAAGCCACTCCAGGCAAAAGCTCCGGCAATCATATTAAGCGGATAAGTTGGGGCCATTGTGCCTTCCGTAGCAGATAATCTGAATACACCATCAATATAAAGTGAAATGGTGCCATTGTTCCGGACAGCGGCTACATGATGCCATACTCCAATTGTGAATGCTGTAGCCGCTGCACTGCCGACAGAATTATTTTTATAATTGAACTGTATGTTCCAGACCCCACTCACTGTTGACCAAAGCCACACACCCCAGCCACCATAGTTCAGACAATTGTCTATAAGCCCCCCTGTGCTGCTGCCATTAAAATAAAAGGAAAAGGAAATGGTGAAGTTGGTACCGCTGGGAAAATCAAGGTTGCCATTGTCAACAAAGTCAATGAGTGAATTAACATTGCCGGGAAACTGTATAGCCTTATTAGCGGCGCCGGCATTGTTGGTAGTGTAGGTGGTGCCAATGGCAGTGCCTGTTACGTTAGCGGAACCAAGATTGGTAATACTGCCATCCATTTTAAAATGAGCCAGCATGCCGACTGTTGTTTGGGCAAAAAGGGAAAAGCTGAACCAG
>JANNUI010000481.1:0-6228 GCA_031395125.1 Chitinophagaceae bacterium
GCTCCTCATCCACTACCAGCAGGCCCAGGTCTTTGAACTTCACGTCCTTTCCGAGCAGGCCATGTGTGCCAATGATGATGTCCACTTTGCCTTCTTCCAGTTTCTTCAGTGTTTCTTTCTTCTCTTTGGCCGATTTGAAACGATTGATATAATCAACGGTGACAGGAAAATCTTTCAACCGTTCTTTAAAGGTCTGGTAATGCTGAAAAGCAAGGATCGTGGTAGGCACCAGCACAGCGGCCTGCTTCCCGTCCACACAGGTTTTAAAAGCTGCCCTGATCGCCACCTCCGTTTTTCCAAAACCCACATCGCCGCAGACCAGCCTGTCCATGGGGGAAAGGGATTCCATGTCTTTCTTCACATCGGCGGTGGCTTTACCCTGGTCGGGTGTGTCTTCATAAATAAAAGATGCTTCCAGCTCGGTTTGCAAATAATTATCCGGTGTGTGCTGGAATCCCTGCTGCGCCTTTCGTTTTGCATATAATTTGATCAGGTCAAAGGCAATTTCCTTCACCCTCGTCTTGGTCTTTTCTTTGAGCTTGTTCCATACATCGCTGCCGAGCTTATTTACTTTCGGCACAGTTCCGTCTTTGCCGGTGTACTTGGCGATCTTGTGCAGGCTGTTGATGTTGACATATAAAATATCCGTGTCTTTATAGATGAGCCGCACTGCTTCCTGCATCCTGCCATTTACTTCCAGCTTTTGCAGGCCGCTGAAGATGCCCACCCCGTGGTCAATATGCGTAACAAAATCCCCGGGTTGCAATTCACGGAGTGTCCGGAGGGTCAGTGCCCTATTTTTATTATACGCCTGTTTGACCTTATACTTATGATAGCGCTGAAAAACCTGGTGGTCGGTATAACAAACAACATGCAGGTCTTCATCGATGAAACCTTCATGAATAGAAGTGGGAACCGGGTTAAAGACTATTTCCGCTTTCCCACCGGGCCCTGCGGGCAGATCATCAAAAATGCTCTGTAATCTTTCCAGTTGTTTGGGGTTTTCGGCAAAAATGTACAACTGGAATTTCTTTGCTTCCCAACCCTTCAGGTCCCTGATCAGTAAATCGAACTGGCGGTTGAAAGCGGGTTGTTCTTTCGTGTTGTGGTGAATGGTGAATGGTGTCCCGATAGCTATCGGGGAGTGAATGGGCATAGAGTTACTATGTCCGAAACATACAACATGTCTCAGACTTATCTTTTCTTCAAAATCATTTACAGTAATGAAATCCGCCGCCGTAACACCTATCTTCATTAATTTGTCATCTTGTTCTTCTTGCGCCTTGTGCCTTGTTCCTTGCCTGCCTGCCGTAGCTTCAATGAAGGCAGGTGCCTTGAGTTCTTCCTGTAATTTCACAAATGCTTCCAGTTCATCCCGGCTGTCTGCAAGGTGTCCCTTACACAGCTCATAATCCTTCATCCACACGATTGTATTGCCCGGAAGGAAGTCAAACAAGGAGATCCGTTCTTCACTGCTGATCCCGATAGACATCGGGAGTGTGTCCACATTGGGAATGATGCTTACATACAACAGCTTTCTTTCACTCAACTGCGTTTCGGGATCCACTATACGGATGGAGTCCACCTCGTTGCCAAACAATTCCACCCGGTAAGGCTTTTCATTGCCAAAGGAATAAATATCCAGGATACCACCGCGGATGGCAAATTGTCCCGGCTCATACACAAAATCAGTTCTTTCAAAACCATAATCTGCCAGTTTCAGCAGAAGTTGTTCGGTATTCAGTGTTTCACCTGCCTTAATATAAATAATGTTTGATGAAAGTGTATCAGGCAGCACCACTTTTTCAAACAATGCCTCCGGGTAAGTAACCAGGATTTTTCTCCTCATCCCCGACCCCTCTCCACCGCTGGTGGAGAGGGGGGAGGCGAACTTCATTAAAGCTTCTGTCCGCAGCATCACATGGGATGAATTGAGCAACTGGTAATTTTTCCTGTTCTTAAAAGAAGAAGGGAAATAAAAAATACCTGCCCGTCCGGCAGGTGGGTCCAGCGCTTCTGTGAGGTTTTCCAGTGTATTGTGAAAATAAGCCGCCTCCTCCGCGTCGTTCAGGATGATGAGATGATTTTGGTGTGCCAAAGAAGGATGCGTAAAGGCAGCAGCTACTACAAACTGTGAAGAGCTCCCCTGCAGATTTTCTAAGTAGATTTTTTGAGGTTGGTCCGTATGGACTCCTTTGGAGGCAAAAGAGAGCCGGTCCGCCAGTTGAAAAAGGCGGGGGGTGTTTTGATACCTTTCCAGCAGATCCTTCACACTCATGAGAGTTTGCAAAGGTAAAACAAAACCCCGTCCGGTACAAGGCCCGGACGGGGTTCATATAAAATTCTTTTTTACTTCACAAATTGCTGAACAAAGTTTTCCTTGTTATTACCAGTGCACCGTAGTGTGTAAACTCCACGAGGCAGGGAAGCGGTGCTGACAGTGGTGTTCAGGTAAGCCCCGGATGACTCATACAATTTGCGGCCGGTCATGTCAAACAGCTGTACCGTCATGATACGGGTTTGCAAAATACCTGCCACGATCAGCAGCCTGTTGTTTTCCGAATTGATATATTTAATGAAGTCTTTGGTGATGTTGGGGTCGCTAACACCTGTTACTACTGTTGGAAGCGTAGTGGTAAACAGGCCCCTTCCGTGTGTGGCCGCCGCCACCGTATTGTCTGAAGACCGGTATTTGAGCATATCGGTCCGCACATTGGCCTGCCCTGCATTATTGGGTATCCACTGGGTGGATGACCCATTGATCTGCGAAGTGGTCCACACACCTAGTTCTGTTCCAAGCAAAATGCCTCCAAGACCACCGCCTGTTCCGTTAAGTTCTGCATTGGCTGGGGCAAATATGCCCCAGCGCACCGGCATATCAGGAAGGTTTCCTTCGATACTTAAAAAACTGGTTCCGCCATTGGTGCTTTCCCATACACTGATGACCCCGAAATTGGATAATGTAACTAAAATATGATTGGCATTGGCAGGATCAACATCAATGGATGATACGGCAGCATTTGGAGTTGGGCCCAGGTTTGCAATGGTGACTGCCATAGGTGAGGCCGTATTGGCATTGGAAAACTTGATCACCTTCGGCACCAGCCCCGGTGTACCAAATGATGCCCCCACCCAGATAGTGTTGGGTGAAAAAGGATCCACTTTTACGGCCGTCAGTTCCATATTGCCCATTGCCACGGCGTTAACACTCAGCGATGATGGTGTGCCGGTAAGGCTGGTAACACAATAATATTTACCGGGATCATCACCACCATACAGTATATTTTGTACATCGTCAAAATCAGTGGGATTGATGAACTGCCCCCGGTCATTGTTAATGGATCCGCCCAGTGATGCGAAACTGGTTCCGCCATTCAGTGAGCGGTTGTAATTGTTGCCCGTAGTAGCTGTTATCTGAAGCTGACCGTCTGTCTGGTCAATATGACAAAAACCGCCGTCACCGCCGGTGGCATTGGTGGTACTGTTGATCCCCGCTGTGGTAAACTTTTGTGTGCCGTTATCCTGCGCACCTGCCAAAAAATAATTAGTGGTGGTGGGGTGCAGGTCGCAGGCATAATATTGTGTTACATTATACCCATTGTTTTTATTGCTGAAAGTTGGGGTGCCAGCGTTGATATTGATGGAATAATAAACCCCTCCGTCATTTCCGTTGATGAGTCTCGACGATCCGTCAAAAACAATGGCATGATGGTCCACATGCACCGATGCGCTGGTACTGATAGTGGTCCAGTTGTCACCTGCATCGGTTGAACGGGCCAGGTTTAACCCACCCGCTATGATCACATTGGCATTATTCGGATCTGCTTCACCGATCAGGTTGAACCAGGTTTGTGAGTTGGTACCATTATTAAGTGCTGCTGGCCCGGTAAGGGTTGTCCAGCTGTTACCGCCATTGGTGCTTCGGAAAATATTCAGCACCTGCGATGTGGCGCTGTCCTGCATGAACAGGTAAACCCTTTGCGGGTCGGAAGGGGCCAGTACGATCTCTGTACGCTGAGTAAAAGTTGGGGTGATTGGTGTGATATTGACCCAGGTTCCGGCTGCTCCGGTATTGGGGCCATGGGCGGCAAAAGATGATTTGTAAACTTCTGACCGGGACAGAATACCCAGACTTGCATAGACATCACCATTGGATCCAACCTCAAGATCGGCAGCCCTGCCGGTATTAAAACCACTGAGTGGAAGTCCCAGCACTCTCACCCATGAGCCTCCCCTGTCGGTAGACCTTAATACCCCTCTGGACTCGGTTGAAATGATATTCCTGAGACTGACATAAAAGTTACCATTATTATCAATCACAAAATCCTGGACATATTCAAACCCCGAGGTGGAAGACATAAGGTTCCAGGTGTTGCCGCCATCTGTGCTTTTATAAATGCCATTTCCCCGAACCGCATCAATATTAAACCAACCTTCGCCGGTGGCGGCAAACATGGTATCAGGATGCGCCGCATCCTGCACTAATGCAGAGATGGCAAGGTTGGGTAAAAAATCATTGACTGCAACCCAGGTGGGTGAGCTATTGGTAAAATTGGTGGTTTTGAAAAGACCGCCGCTTACCGAGCCGGCCAATACGGTATTGCCGCTTGCATCTCTCCTGTCGATCATGATTGTACGGGTACGGCCACCCACATTACTGGGTCCTCTCTCCTGCCAGGTCAGCGCCGTCAGCCTGTCGGTCAGGCCCCCGCCTTGCCCTGCAATATTTTCCATGTAAGAACGGGCTATGGTCATCCGCTCCCGGGGAATGATATTCAACAGCGGGTCACGGGTCATCCGGAACTCCTGGCGCATGGCCAGCTCAAGACCGTCCATCTGTGGTTGTTTTTCTGCATCATGCCGACGGCAGGAAAACAGTGTGGCTGCAAGCCATATCATCCCGGATATTCTCATAGTTGTGATCATACAATCAATTGGACTTTACGAATCTGTTTAATCAGGCTAAGTTCGGTAAAAATTTTCAGCCGGTTTTTATGAATTTGTTGGCAATAATCCCGCCATTTCTTACATCCAATAATAAACGGTAAAAAGCAATGAAGAGATGCTTTATCATAAGTTTTGTACTGGTATGCCAGGTAATAACGGCCCAGCCTGCAGTTAAGGTGTACGGGTATTCACAGGTATTTGTGCCCGGAATGATACCACAGGACGATATCCCGGGTGAGAACGGGGGGAAATCTCCAAAGAAGTCATATGTTGTCACCAATTATTATCTTTTCATGGCTGCCAGCCCGGCTGCCATCATTCAGCCCCGTGAAATATGGCTTGACGGAAAAGGTTTTAAAGCCATCAGTCAGCAGATAGTGAAAACCCCGGTGAGGTCTGATTATCCCGAAAAGAAAACACTGGTGGCCTCCACTAAATTAAAAGTAACCCAACTTGCCATGGGGGACAGTCTCTCCACTTCCTCCAAACCAACGCAAACGCTGAGAAAACTAACGGCCGGCAATCAGCTCGTCATTGTTTATTCATGGAAAGGGAGAAAATATTATGCTGTAGTAAAAAAACTAACGGTATTGAACCCTGTCCATGGCGTTTAGCAATTTGCGTTGTAATAAAAATCTTTTCCCGTCAATTAGTATCCGGCCTGACTTCGTACATTACAGGCAAAACAAAAACATGGCCCTTTTGCCCTGGCGGAAAGGAACAATAATCCGCATCGACGATCATACGCATAACACCAGAAGGTTTTGGGTACAGGTGCAGGATACAGAACAGTTTGATTTCATCCCGGGCCAGTTTGTTACACTGGACCTGCCCATTCATGAAAAGGTCAATAAAAGGGTCCGCAGCTATTCTATCGCCTCATGGCCGGATGGCAGCAATGTGTTTGAACTGCTGATCGTACTGGCCGAACACGGGCTTGGCACCCGCTATCTTTTCAATGAAATAAATATTGGAAGCGAACTGACATTCAGGGGTGCCCTGGGAGTGTTTACGCTGCCCGAAAAAATGGAAAAAGATATTTTCCTGATCTGTACAGGCACCGGCATTGCACCTTTCAGGAGCATGATCAACCATATTTACCTGCATCAAACTCCCTTCCGCAGTATTCATATGATATTTGGCTGCCGGAAAAAAACAGACCTGTTATACTATGATGAGTTAAAGGAGATGGAGCAGAAACTTTCCGGGTTTCATTATCACCCTACCCTGAGCCGGGAAGAATGGGAAGGGCACCAAGGCTATGTTCACCCGGTTTATGAA
>JANNUI010000496.1:0-3373 GCA_031395125.1 Chitinophagaceae bacterium
GCAATACTCGATTTTTTAGGTAAGCGGAATCAGGAAAAAAAAGGCGGCGGCGATATGTCGTTCATTGACCATCTGGAAGAGCACACCGATACCCACCGTTGTATAGACCAGGTTCTCCAGGTAGTCCGAGAAATTGGGGAATATCACCACCTTATCACTGAGCGTGTAATTGAAGTAGAAGTTGATCATGAAAGGGGTGAGCACAAAATACCCGAAGAAAACACCGGCGAAAAACAACAATGATACCCAGAACACAATACCCCTTGTTCTTTTTCTTTCTTTGGTAGAGAGGGCCGGCTTTACAAATTTCCAGAACTCCCAGAATACATAAGGAAATGCCACGATCAGCCCGCCCATAAAAGCAATGGTGAAGGAGGAGATGAACTGCCCCGTCATGGTATTGCTCTGGAATTTTGCGTCCACCCCGTTCAGGCAAAGGCCATCGCCCAGTCCCACCCAGTGACCCAGGTCGCAAAACCATTTGTAGGAAATAAAGTTTTTATCCGTCGGTGCAAAAAGAATATCATTCACAATATTCCTGATGAAGATAAAAACAACAACTGCACCGATCAATATGGCAATCACCGAACGGAGGATATGCCAGCGTAGTTCTTCCAGATGGTCAATGAACGACATATCGCCGCCGCCTTTTTTTTCCTGATTCCGCTTACCTAAAAAATCGAGTATTGCCATTGTTGGTTAAGTAATGTGACAAAGATAAGGGTAGGGGCTAATAGCTAATAGCTATTGGCCATTAGCTATCCTCACTTCAGCTTTTTCATCTTCACGGTCTCGATCCTTGTATCACTGACATTCATGATGTCGAACTCATAGTCGTCAATGATGATGCGCTCTTTCTGGCGGGGAATCTTTTCGTGGTAGTTGATGATATAACCCGAGAGAGTCTCGGATTCTTCTTCACCGAATTCAAAACCGTATTTTTCTTCGAGGTAGTCAAGCTCCAGGCGACCGGAGAACATGAATTCGTTCTCAGCCAGTTGCTTCTCCACAAACTCTTCGGTATCGTATTCGTCCTGTATCTCGCCAAATAGTTCTTCCAGCACATCTTCCATGGTAATGATGCCGGCGGTGCCGCCAAACTCATCCACCACCCAGGCGATGCTTTTCCCCTCCCGGGTGAATTTGCTGATAAGATCTGCGGCGCTCATGCTCTCGGGTACGGCAGGGATGGGCAGCAGCACGGCTTGTATGCTTTCCGGTTTTTTAAACAGGTCAAGCTGGTGCACATAACCATTAATGTGGTCAATGTTATTTTCATATACCACTAATTTACTCAGCTTGGTCTCCATGAATTTTTGCTTCAATTCATCAATGGAAGCTTTGCGTTCAATTCCGATGATCTCTTTCCGCGGCACCAGGCATTGCCGGATCTTTACACGGGGCAGTTCCTGTGCATTCTCCAGTAACTGCGTGTTGCGTTCCTGCCGCTCCTCATCTTCCCTTGGCTGAAAAAGGTTTTTCAGGTCGCTGCGGTTGATGGGTTCCTTGTTTTTATCCAGCCGGATATTGAACACATATTTCAGCAACCATTCAGACAGATCGATCAGCCCCGAAGCGATAGGGGCAAACATCTGGTAAAAGAAATCGGATACATAAGTGAGCCGCAGCAGCAAAGTATGGCTGTGGGCACGGAAGAAAGCCCGGGGGATGAACTCAGCCAGGACCAGCACGACAAAAGTGGCCAGCGTAATTTCCGCCACCAGGCGCACATAAGTGAGGTGTAAGCCGATATAATCCCAGACCGGGCTCATCACGGTGCTGATCTGGAGAGAAAAAAAGATAAGGAATACGTTGAAACCGATGAGGGTGGTGCCGAGGAATCTGGCAGGCGACTCGATGAACCTTGACAATATGTGCATGGAAGCGCCGCCCTGTTTTTTTTTGATCTCCAGGCTCAGCCGGTTGGCGCTGTAAAAAGCCATTTCGATGCCGGCGAAAAAGGCCATCAGCAGCAGGGTAAGGAGGAAGAACAGTATCGTATTCACGGAGATCATGGGGCGAAGATACCCCAGGGGAGGGAAATGTGAAGTGGCTAGTGGGGAGTGGCGAGTGGCGAGTAGGGGGTTTAGGCAGGTATTGCCGGAAAACAACGGCGGGAACTTACGGGGCTAAAAACTCTTTGACCACCTTTTCCGCTTCTTTACAGGCTCTTTCGAGCTGGTCGTTGATGATGATATGATCGAAGCGATTCTTAAAGGTCATTTCATAGGAGGCTTTGCTGATGCGGGATTTCAGCGATTCGGGAGTTTCGGTGCCCCTGGCTTTCAGCCTCCGTTCCAGTTCTTCTATCGAAGGAGGGTCTATGAACAGTGACAGGGACTGTTTAGGATATTGCGCCTGCACATTGATGCCCCCCTTTACATCCACATCCAGCAGCGGGGTTTTGCCCAGGTCCCAGATGCGGCGGAGCTCACTTTTCAGGGTGCCGTAGTATTTACCGGCATACACCATTTCCCATTCCACAAACTCCTGCCGGTTGATGCGGTCTTTGAATTCATCGGCGCTGATGAAATAATAATCCACTCCGTGTTGTTCATGGTGGCGGGGTAAACGGGTGGCGCAGGAAATGGAAAAAGCCAGCTGACCGGGAAGGAATTTCAGCAGGTGCCTTGTCACCGATGTTTTACCGGCGCCGGAAGGGGCGGCGATGATGATGAGTTTGTTTTCGGCAACAGGCATGTGCAAAGAAAAGGAAGAAACCTCAGAAATGCCTTATCAACCGGCACATGCTGGAGCCCGCCCGGCTTCATCTGTCCGGCGGCGGATGTAGGCCACAAAATGTGTGAGGGTTAAAAAAATCAGTACGATGACGCCAACGAACAGGGCTTGCCGAAGTGGGGGCAATAGAATTCCGTCCGCCCGGCTTACCGAAGCTAAATTTATAAATAAAAGTTGATGATATGCACATAGCTAAATCAATAACGGCAAGCTGGATATGAAGCCAAATTGAAAAACAAAAGTTGAAACACAGCTTCCGTCAGCCCCCATTTTGGCAAACCCAATGTGTGTGTCCAGCAAAGCTGCCTTTGTGATGAGAGCAGTCCTCTCGATGGGAGAAGCAGAGCAACCTTCACCATCAAACCGGTTGTATGCTGCGTTGTTCTAAGGAACGAGGTAGTGAACGATACAACAGGTGCGTCTGTAAGAGCCGAACGCATAGTGAAGCGGCTGTGAGGTCTCGATAATTGTTACCGATGCAAAAAGAAACGGTGCACATGATTGTTTCAACCGAGTTAACATTCGTCAGAGGTTGCCAGAAGTGTTAGCTGCATCCGGGATAAAGCCGCCGGGACTTACAGACAGGCGCAAAGGCGGAACTGGAGAACCTGTACTGGTTGAGTATGCTGAATAG
>JANNUI010000526.1:0-2275 GCA_031395125.1 Chitinophagaceae bacterium
ATAGAACCTTTTTACAGTGTATGATAACTCTCTTCTTCGGCAAGGGTTTATTTTGATTATTCAAGCCTGCGCTTAGCGTTAGGAAGCCAGGTGCGGGTGATTATTATTGCGCATCCTGC
Organism: Chitinophagaceae bacterium; assembly: GCA_031395125.1. Lineage (GTDB taxonomy): Bacteria > Bacteroidota > Bacteroidia > Chitinophagales > Chitinophagaceae > JJ008. Next base: position 120 of record JANNUI010000526.1, read on the forward strand.
AATAGGATATTGGTTGCCAAAAGAATCCGTAACCTCACTGGGTATTGATAAAATTGTTTTTTTGAAAGTGACTGATGGATTTAAACCAAAGAAGGTTACTACCGGGATAACAACCGGTAATAATATTCAGATTACAGGTGGGTTGTCAGAAACAGATTCTGTTGCTATAAAAGCACAATTTTTAATTGATAGCGAAAGCTTTATTAAAGTAAAGGAGTAGTTATGCGTTACATACTGATTTTATTTCTTGTTTTTTTGTGGGCCTGCTCAGACAAAAAGCATAATGGGCATGTTGAAAATAGTGATGTGTATTATACCTGCTCGATGGATCCGCAGGTAGTGGAAAACAAACCTGGCAAGTGTCCAATCTGTAAAATGCCGCTGACAGCTGTAAAAAAATCAAAAACGAAAAATGAAGATGAATTACAGCTCAGCGATCAGCAAATTTTATTAGGAAACATCAGTGTTGATACCATTCGTTCAGGAAATATTGGTAGCCAAACTGTATTAACAGCCGTTTTAAATTTTGACCAGACAAAGATGTCAGCAATTAGTTCAAGAGTAATGGGAAGAGTGGAACAATTATATTTCAGGAATGTTGGTGATTTTATAAGCAAAGGCGATAAGCTTTATGACATTTACAGTGAAGAATTAAACAATGCTAAACAGGAATATCTCCTGGCATTAGAAAGACAAAAAGCATTTACCGGTAACGATGTTATTGATTTTAATTCATTGATCCAAAGTGCAAAAAATAAGCTAACGTTATGGGGAATGAGCAGTGCTCAAATTACGCAGCTTGAACAGGCAGGAAAAGCGAATCCCAGTACAACATTTTACAGTACTTACAGTGGGTATATCACTGTTTTGAATGTACAGCAGGGCGACTATGTTATGGAAGGGGGCACCATAGTAGAATTAGCAGATCTCTCTGCATTATGGGCAGAAGCACAAGTATATACTTCGCAATTTTCACAGTTTCAGCAAAGTGCCTCGGCCATCGTTCGTATTCCCGAACTGGGAGATGAAGCGATCAATGGCAGGATCAGTTTTGTTAATCCGGAGATTGTACCTGAATCAAGGATTAACTTAATACGGGTTTCCATTCCAAACAAAAACAACAAATTAAAGCCAGGCATGTCTGCTTATGTTTACCTCAGTGGCACAAAGCGTTCCACTCTTACATTACCTGTTGATGCAGTGATCCGTGATGCTAAGGGAGCAACAGTATGGATACAAACAGGGAAAAATACTTTCAAAAACAAAATGGTTGAAGTAGGTGCAGAGGAAGGGAGTATAATAGAGATAAGGAGCGGATTGCAGCCGGGTGATTTGGTGGTCATTACCGGTGCCTATTTACTCAATAGCGAATATATTTTTAAGAAAGGAACAAATCCAATGTCGGGTCATGATATGAAAAATATGTAATTCAGGAAACCTTTTAAGGTGATTTGATTATGGAACATCAGCATCACAACCAAAAATATACCTGTCCCATGCACCCTGAAATTGTGCAGGACAAACCGGGCAACTGCCCCAAATGCGGAATGAACTTAGTTCCTGTAAAAGGGGAAGCTGATAGATCCGCTTCACATCAGCAAGTTGCTGACAATATAACAGCAGCCGCTCACACAGAACATATGCCCGCAGGTAGTAAGGATCATAATGATATGGTAAACGCTGATTTGAATAATGCATCAATTTTTTTTCAGAGGTATACCTGCCCCATGCATCCTCAGATCGTTCAGGATGCACCGGGAAAATGCCCTTTGTGTGGAATGACATTGGTTCCACTCACAAGATCTAAAGGGAATAACGGACACGGGGCCCATTCGTCAGGTATCGTCGATTTTAAAAAACGGTTTTATGCAGTGTTGACATTAACTATCCCCATCATGCTGTTATCGGAAATGATACAGCACTGGTTGAAAATCCATATCGATTTCCCCGGTTCAAAGTATCTCTTGCTGGCATTGTCCTCTGTTGTTTTCTTTTATGGCGGCTGGCCTTTTCTGAAAGGCCTGGTGGGTGAAATAAGGGTGAAGAACCCCGGCATGATGACCCTGATTGGATTTGCCATTTCGGTGGCTTATATCTATAGTGTTGCAACGATATTTGGATTAGAAGGCATGGATTTTTTTTGGGAGCTGGCAACG
>JANNUI010000557.1:0-1630 GCA_031395125.1 Chitinophagaceae bacterium
GATCTCGGCGGGCTCGATATCCGAGACATCGCCTATCTGCCGCAGAGCGTCGATATCGATCGCAGCTTTCCGATCTCGGTGTTCGACCTTGTCGGCACCGGCCTGTGGCGCAGCACAGGATTTTTCGGCGGCATGGGCAAGGCGGAGCGGGACAAGATCACGCAGGCGCTCGCCGCCGTCGGCCTCAATGGGTTTGAGAACCGCTCGATCGGCACGCTGTCCGGCGGCCAGATGCAGCGCATGCTGTTCGCGCGCGTGCTGCTGCAGGACGCACGCCTGATCGTGCTGGACGAGCCGTTCAACGCCATCGATGCCAAAACCTCGGCTGATCTGCTGGCGCTGGTGAAGCGCTGGCATGGCGAGGGGCGCACGGTGCTGGCGGCGCTGCACGACATGGATCTGGTGCGCGCGCATTTTCCGGAAACCCTGCTGCTGGCGCGCGGGCCGGTGGCGTGGGGCTCGACTGCCGAGGTCCTGACATCGGATAATCTCGCGGAAGCGCGCCGGATGTGCGAAGCGTTCGACGACAGCGCGCCGGCCTGCGCGGTCGACGATATGCCGTCGCGGGCGGCGTGAGCGATGGTTTATGACGCGCTGATCGCGCCCTTCACCGAATTCGAGTTCATGCGTCGGGCGCTCGCTGCCGTGATCGCGCTGTCGCTGGGCGGCGCGCCGATCGGCGTGTTCCTGATGCTGCGGCGGATGTCACTGGTTGGCGACGCCATGGCGCATGCCATCCTGCCGGGGGCGGCGATCGGCTTTCTGCTGTCCGGCCTCAGCCTGTTTGCGATGACCGCGGGCGGCCTGATCGCGGGTTTTACCGTCGCGATCCTCGCAGGCCTGGTCGCGCGCAATACCGAGCTGAAGGAAGACGCTTCGCTGGCCACGTTCTATCTGGTGTCGCTGGCGCTTGGCGTCACCATCGTTTCCATCAAGGGCACCAATATCGATCTGTTGCACGTGCTGTTCGGCAATATTCTCGCGATGGACGACCAGACCCTGCTGGTGATCGCCTTCAACGCCACCATCACGCTCATGGTGCTGGCGGTGATCTTTCGCCCGCTGGTGATCGAATGCGTCGATCCGGTATTCCTGCGCACCGTGAGCCGTGCCGGCGCCCCGGCGCATCTGGCGTTTCTGGCACTTGTGGTCATCAATCTCGTCAACGGCTTTCACGCGCTCGGCACGCTGCTCGCGGTCGGGCTGATGATCCTGCCCGCCGGCATCGCCCGGTTCTGGTCGCGTGACATTACCGGCATGATCTGCATCGCGGTCGCGAGCGCGATCGTGTCGGGCTATGCGGGCCTCGTGCTGTCGTTCCAGACCAAGGTGCCCTCGGGGCCTGCGATCATCCTGGTGGCGGCGGTGCTGTACATCGGCTCGGTTCTGTTCGGCACCGTCAGCGGCCTGTTCCGTCAGATGTTTCCCCGCCGGCATCTGGAGGCGTAGCGATGCTCATGAATTTATCGTTAGCCACTCGCTCGGTGCACCTCTCCCGCTTGCGGGGGAGCACAGGCCGCCTTCGGCGGCCTTTCTTGAAGAAGAACGCCGAAGCGGAGCTTCGGCTATGGCGCTCGTCAGAGCGCGGCGGGTGGGGGAATTCTATCCACTTGCGCCGGCACTTGCGGAG
>JANNUI010000573.1:0-6437 GCA_031395125.1 Chitinophagaceae bacterium
CTAGAAATACCGCTGGGGCCATAACCTCCGCCGCCGTAAACAATCCAGAGAAATCCGTCAGTGCCAAGGCTGGCGTGGGGAGTCATCATGCTTGAAGGGCCGCCGGAAATAATTGACCAGGTTGTACCCGCGTTTGTGGAGCGGTAAATATTGCTATTGCCGGCCCGGTAAAAACGGTGACGGTTGCCATGAGCGGAACAGCAGGAGATTTCTGGATGTCTGATTACACTGCCTGCGTGGTGGGCACTTTCCCCAATAACTATTTTATTGCTTCGCAGCCCTTTACCGGACAGCCGACTTATGTAATCGGCACTTCTGACACCAATACAGTTTCACTGATCAATACCGCCAATGGCCAGGCCAGGATGATCTTCCAGGATGTCAGCTCGCCGAGGTATATCAATGGTATTTCCTATGATCACCTGCAGCATGACCTTTATTATGTGATCGATTTCACAGCTACCCCTTCTACCAATAAAACGATCAAACGCTTCGATTTTGATTCGGAGACCATATCGGTCCTGGTACCTAATGTAAACACTTTGGGTATTCCCGCTTTCAGCAGGGGCGTGGAATCGGCAGGCTGTGCTTTTTATGATAACGATCTGTATTTTGGTATTGAAGGAAACATAACAGGTAATAATGGCGGCCGTGAAACTATCATCTGGCGGATTGAATTCGATGTACCGGGCGGCAATGCCATCAAAGCCTGCCAGGCATATGCCACCCCATCTGACAATGGCGCCGGCACTTCGCTGCACGACTGGAACGACTTTACGTTAGCAGACGGGTTGCTGGTGGATTTTGCCGGCTCTCCCAATGCGGCTGCCCGGAGGTTCACCCATTATGATCTGCAGACACAAACGATCGTCAATAACTATTATACCGGCGGCCTTACCCCCCGGCAGGCGGGCATTACCTGGAACAATACGAGGTACTGGGTCTATGATTCCATCGCTGTTTATAATATGAATGGAACCATTGGCCCCCGCACCCGTATCACAGGACCTACGGTATTAGACTGGGTAGGTTTCTGCGGCGATGCTACCGGCTTCAGACCTAAAAGTGATTTTGGCGATGCCCCGGCTTCTTACGATCCCGTTCCGCTCAGCCCGGCTTTGCATGAAAAAGATTCTGCATTATATATGGGCATTGCTGGTTTTGCCACCGCCTGGGACCAGGAGTTTGATAAACTGACCTCTGCTGATGCTACAGGTGACGGCGGCGATGATAATGACGGGCTTTTATATACGCCCATATTCAACCCTGCTTCAGGGAACTATCTCGCTTATGTGAGAGTATATAATAATAAAGGGTCAAATGCACAACTGATCGCCTGGCTTGATTACAACGGGAACGGTGTGTATGACGCAAGCGAGGCCATCACACCCATTACAGTTGGTTCTTCTCCGGCTGTACAAGGTTTCTTTTTATTCTGGCCAAGCGCCCCCTCCAGTTTGCCCAACGGGTCCTTTACTTTTCTCCGCATCCGGCTTACTTCCTTATCAAACGGGATGACTACAGCCAATCCAACCGGTTACTTCAGTAATGGTGAAGTGGAGGATTACCGGGTGCTGGTGGATGATTTTCCGCTGTCGGCCCAGTTACTTTCATTTGATGCTGCTGTGATAAATGATGCCACTGTAAGACTGAACTGGAAAACCACCAATGAACAAAACCTTACCGGTTTTGGTATGGAGCGGAGTTCAAACGGGGTTAACTGGGGTACTATAGGTTTTGTAAATGCGAGAGGAAACAATGGCCAGCCTGATATCAACCAGTATGTTTTTGATGATGTACAGCCGCTGCCGGGACGGTCATTCTACCGGCTGAAGATCACCAACCTGACAGGCGGCGATCAATATTCCGAAGTAAAAGCGGTTTACCTGGGCAAAAATATTGTTCCTGAAATATTAATAGCGCCAAACCCCGTAAGGGAAAGCCTGACTGTGTTCATCCAAACCGGTGAGGCCTTACCCGGAGCCATCATCCGTGTAACAGATATTTCGGGAAAAATGATGATGATGACAAGTCGTGCAATGGAGCAGGGGCTGAACAGGTTTTTCACCGGGGAAACGGCGAAGTGGCCCGCAGGTAATTATTATTTCACCCTGGTTGCCGGGGAAAAAACAGTTACAGCGAAATTCACCCTTCTGAAATAAACGGGGATTGATGAATGGGGGAGCCTTAGCAGTTTTACTACGTAAAATCAAAGCTGAAGGTTAGTAAAATCAAAACAGAAGGATATTTTTCCCCTTATTCAGCTAAACAGGAGCTGTTTTTATTTTAAACTGAGAATAATTTTTACTTATTTAACACTTCAATTGTTTAACCCTATAAAATCCGTACCATGAAAAAGCTATTTACAATTCTTACTTTATCAGTTCTTGCCTTCTCCTGTCAGAAAAGCAGCGAAGACACTCAGTACACTAACGAGCCAGTTGAGTTTTCCCTCAACATTCCGGCGGGATACAGTGTTCCAGTATGTGTTACACCGGTCGAAAAAGCATTATTGGCAGGTCAGACCAACAATGTGGGGACCGTTACGGTGTGGAATGATGAGAACAATGTGTATGTTCATTACCAAACCACCGGGGACTACAAACTAAAGAAAACACACCTGTATGTCGGGGCTTGCAGCGGAATCCCAACAAATAATTCAGGTAATCCACGCATAGGTCAGTATCCTTACCAGACCACTCACGGTACCACTGGTGTGCAGTCATTTACCTACACTATACCCAAAAGCAGCCTGCCCGCAGGTTGTCTCTGTGTGTCTGCCCATGCTGAAATAGTGGCCTATAATGCAAGCGGGCAGCTTATCTATTCACAAACAGGCTGGGGACAGGGCCAGCAGATCACCGATGGCGGTTCGTGGGCCATGAAATTTGACTATTGTCCCGAATATGAATGCGGGGATATCAGGTAGTAGCCTGTAAAATATTTTCTGGAAGGGTTGTCGTTTGGCAACCCTTTTTCAATTACTAAGCCGGTTCATTTTACATTTGCGGGGTGTTTACTTTAAAGAAATCACTCGGCCAGCATTTTTTGAAGGATGAGAATATCTGCCGTAAGGTAGTGGCGGCACTGCAGGAGCATCCCTTCCGGCAGCTGCTGGAAGTAGGCCCGGGGGGAGGGGCTTTGACAAAGTACCTGTTGGAGATCAAAGGAATTGATTTCAAAGCGGTGGAACTGGATGAAGAAAAAGTGGGTTACCTGAAAGCAACATTCCCGCAACTAAAGGACTGCATCATTCATAAAAGTTTCCTGGACATGGAGCAACCTTTTGAGGGTAAGTTTACAGTAGTCGGAAATTTTCCCTACAACATTTCCACCCAAATCCTTTTCAGAGTGTTGGACTGGAAAGATAATGTGGAATGCATGGTGGGCATGTTTCAGAAAGAGGTGGCGCAACGGGTGGCGGCGGGCAAAGGCAGCAAAGTGTACGGGGTGACCAGTGTGCTGGTGCAGGCTTTTTTTGAAGTACAGTATTTATTTGATGTGCATGAACAATGTTTTCAGCCACCGCCAAAGGTGAAAAGCGGGGTGATAAGGCTGCTGCCCCAAAAAGAGCCATTGCCCCTGCGGAGTGAAAAAGATTTTTTCCTCCTGGTGAAAACTGCTTTCAACCAAAGAAGAAAAACACTGAGAAATGCCGTGAAAGGTTTGTTTGATACAGCGATATTGGATGATGAACTGTTTAATAAAAGGGCCGAGCAATTACATGTGAAAGAATTTGCAGCCCTTACATTTAAAATGAAATGAGCAAAGTAATCGTAACGGCCAAAGCCCATGAATATTTAATAAGCCGCCTGCAACAGGCGGGACTGGAAGTGCTGTACCTGCCTGCTGTTACCTACAACGAACTTGAAAATATCATTGAAGATGCAGAAGGCCTGGTGGTGACTACCCGTATCAAAGTAGATAAAGCAATTTTGGATAAAGCACCTTTACTGAAATGGATCGGCAGGCTGGGTAGTGGTATGGAACTGGTGGATGTGGAGTATGCAGAAAATAGAGGAATAAAATGCTTCAGCAGTCCCGAAGGCAACCGCAATGCAGTGGCAGAACATTCGCTGGGGTTGTTGCTGAACCTGCTGCACAAGATCTCATCTTCCCAGCAGGAAGTGCGGCAGGGCATCTGGAAACGGGATGAGAACAGGGGAACCGAACTCAGCGGAAAAACTGTTGGTATCATCGGTTTTGGAAATACCGGAAGCAGTTTTGCAAAATTGTTACAGTCTTTCGGGGTAACGGTACTGGCGTATGATAAATACAATTCCGGGTTTGCCCGGGATTATATCAAAGAAGCCAACCTGGAGCAGGTCTGCCGCTATGCGGATGTCATCAGTTTCCATGTACCGCTGACGGATGAAACATACCACATGGCCGGGGCTACTTTTTTTGATGCATTGGAACTAAAGCCAGTGTTATTGAATACATCAAGAGGAAAAGTACTGTGCCTGCCTGACCTGGTGACTGCCCTGCAGGAAAATAAAATTGCGGCCGCGGGGCTCGATGTTCTGGAAAATGAGCATGTAAGCACCTTGAGTGAAACTGAACAGGCCCAACTGAACTGGCTGCTTCAGCAGTCCAATGTCATCATCACCCCGCATATTGCGGGCTACAGCCAGGAGGCATTTTATAAAATGGCCGCCGTTTTGCTCGGTAAGCTGGGTTTGCATTCATAATTACTTAGGAAACATACAGTTAGCCCCGCAGTATCATTAAAATTCAAGGGTATCCGACTGGTATTTTCCAAAAACTTTTCTATCTTCGTTCTTCAATACTGCAACGCTTCAGCAAAAACTGAGGCGTTGTTATTTTTTTCTTTTGCTGCCGATAGGGTCATCACTACGGCATAAAATGTGGTAATATGAGCGACTTACAATATGTGACACAAGAAACACTGGATCAGATAAAATTGGAGCTGCAGCGGATGAAGGGAGTGGAGCGTCCAGCTGCCAGCCGGGCCATAGCAGAAGCAAGGGAAAAAGGCGACTTGAAAGAAAATGCCGAATACGATGCCGCCAAAGAAGCGCAAGGATTGCTGGAGGCGAAAATTGCAAAATTGGAAGGTTCATTGGGTACCATAAGAGTACTTGACGAATCAACTATTGACACCAGTAAAGTGTCTATCCTGACAAAAGTGAAACTGACCAACCTGAACACAAATAAACAGGTGATCTACAAAATAGTAAGCGAAAAAGAAGCAGACCTGAAAGCCGGAAAAATTTCCGTTACATCACCCATTGGAAAGGGGATCTTAGGTAAACAAGTTGGTGACACGGCCGAAGTAATGGCGCCAGCCGGAGCAATCAGTTTCAGGATCGAAAAGATTTTTATTTAAGTACCCCTGCTTTCGGATAAGTATTTACACCTAGCTACATTTTCATTGTTAACAGCAGTCGGATAACTATTTATTTGATAGTTGTCAGTGTAGTTTTACATTTAATCGAAATTTATTTTTTACCAATAACTAACTTCTCATGAAAAAAAATCTTTTTTACGGAAGTCTATTTAGTATACTTGTTTTAATAACATTTCTAATTCTTAATAATGGATCTTCAAAACCAGTTATCATTACTGATTCGGGGCAAATGAATAATGATCAAAGAGAAACTGGAGCAGACCGGCAGTTAAGTATGTGGTTCCAGGCAAGAGCTTATCCTGATCCATACTATCTTAATAATAAGTATGAAAGGGGCTGGCTGCAGTTTATGGAGATCCGGAATAGTATTGCATCAAGAACCGCTGATATTTCTTCGGCAAACTGGACTTCCCTGGGGCCAAGTGTTACAATTGGGGGAAGAATCCTTTGTATTGCTGTTGATCCGGCAAACTCCGGTAATCTTTGGGCTGGTTCAGCCAGCGGAGGTATCTGGAAATCTGCTAATGCAGGATCCAGCTGGTCACCTGTTATTACTAATCTTCCGTTACTGGGGGTTTCTTCTATTATAATAAATCCTTCAAATTCTAATATTATTTATGCCGGCACCGGGGAAGTGTACCGGGTGGATACTTCCAACATTGGTTTCAATGTTTGGAAAGCCAGGGGCACCTATGGTATCGGTATTATTAAAAGCACTGATGGGGGCGTGACATGGACCCAGGTATTAACCAAGAATACAGCTGATATGTTTGCTATCCAGATGCTGGAATTTGACCCCACAAACAGCAATACAATTTATGCATGCGCCACCAATGGTTTGTACCGCAGTACTGATAGTGGCAATAACTGGAGCCAGATCCTCACCAAGACTTATGTGACAGATGTTGCGATAAATCCCACGAATACCAACCAGATCGTGGTGGGTATTGGAAATATGGTGAATGCAGATAAAGGTATTTACAGAACGACGAATGGTAATAATGCATCACCGGCATGTGTCCAAGGAAGAAGCGCAGAAGATATACATGCAGGACGGGGGCGAAGA
>JANNUI010000588.1:0-9414 GCA_031395125.1 Chitinophagaceae bacterium
CTTCACCTGCCCGAATACTTGAATTTATTAAAGAGACTTATGAAGGCGGCGCACCCATGAGTCCTTCTGTAGCAACAAAAGTTTTAAAAATGGTTTCAGAAAAATCCGGATCCGCCAAACCAATTAATTTCAACTTGTCAGAAAGAGAAAAGGAAGTTCTTACTGCATTAGTAGAAGGGATGAGTTATAAAATGATAGCCGATTCCTGTTTCATCAGCCTCGATACTGTTCGAAGCCATATCAAAAGCATTTATGAAAAGTTGCATGTTCATTCTAAGGGAGAAGCTGTGGCTAAGGCAATAAAGAGCAGAATTGTTTAGTCGGGAGTTCGGAGTCTGGAGTTCGGAGTTCAGAGTTCAGAGTACAGAGTTCGGAGTCTGGAATTCAGAGCTTCATAGTACCTCAATATTATTAACTAATGACTAACGACTATTGACTCCCGACTCCTGACTACATCCTGCTATAATTCGGCGCCTCTTTCGTTATCTCAATATCGTGTGCATGGCTTTCCCGCATACCGGCATTGGTGATCTTTACAAATTTTGCCTGTTGTAATTCCTCAATGGAAGCAGCGCCGCAGTAGCCCATGCCTGCACGCAGGCCACCGGTAAACTGGTAAACAATTTCTTTTAAAGTGCCTTTATAAGCTACCCGGCCTTCAATGCCTTCGGGAACAAATTTCTTTACCTCATCTTCCACATCCTGGAAATAGCGGTCGCTACTGCCGGTGGCCATGGCGCCGAGTGAGCCCATGCCACGGTACTCTTTGAATTTTCTTCCTTCATAGATGATGGTTTCTCCCGGGCTTTCTTCGGTGCCGGCAAAAATGCTTCCCATCATTACACAATTGGCGCCAGCGGCCAATGCCTTTACCATATCACCTGTGTAGCGGATACCACCATCAGCAATGATCGGGATGTTTTTCCCTTTCAATACCGAAGCTGCTTCCATGATGGCAGTGAGTTGCGGTACTCCTGCACCTGCTACGATTCTTGTAGTACAAATCGAACCTGGGCCAATACCCACTTTTATGGCATCGGCGCCTGCTTCTGCCAGCGCCAGTGCCCCGGCGGCTGTTCCCACATTACCGGCGATCACATTGATGTTCTTAAAATTCTTCTTTATATTTTTTAAGGCGGCGATCACTCCCTTGCTGTGCCCATGGGCGCTGTCGAGGGCAATCACATCAGCCCCGACGGTTTGTAATGCGGCTACTCTGTCTAACAAATCTTTGGTGATGCCCACACCGGCGCCTACCAGCAATCTTCCGAATGCATCTTTCACGGCATTCGGGTGACTTTTTAGTTTGAGTATATCGCTGTACGTGAAGAGACCGGTGAGTTTTCCCTGTTTATTAATGATGGGAAGTTTTTCCACTTTTGTTTTCTTAAATAATTCCTCCGCTTTTTTCAGATCGGTTCCTTCCGGTGCAGTGTAGAGATTTTCTTTGGTCATCACCTCACTCACTTTCCGTTTCATATTCTCTTCAAAGCGAAGGTCACGGTTGGTAAGGATGCCCACCAGTTTTCTGTTTTTATCGATAATGGGAATACCGCCGATCTTATTTTCTTTCATCAGCCTTACTGCTTCGCCAATAGTGGCATCTGGGCTAAGCGTAACCGGGTCTAATATCAAACCATTTTCACTACGCTTTACTTTGCGTACCTGGTCGGCCTGTTTTTCTATACTCATGTTTTTGTGCAGGATGCCGAGGCCTCCTTCTCTTGCCAATGCAGTTGCGAGTGCCGCTTCGGTCACTGTGTCCATGGCGGCGGAGAGCAGGGGTACATTCAGGGTAATATCCCTGGTCAGCCTGCTTTTGATATTCACATCACGGGGCAGCACCTGGCTGTAGCCGGGCATTAATAAAACATCATCGAAGGTGAGTCCTTCGCCGAAAAATGGGGTGAGATCTTGTTTGCGGGGGGCCCGCCCGGATGACCCGGTCGGACGGGAATTATTTCTTGTTGCCATGTGCAAAGATAGGGGGAGAGAAGTGAATGGGCAATAGGCAATAGGCAATGGCGAACTTTCAGGAATTATTCACCATTCACAATTCACCATTCACCGTATCAGCGTCACCGTTCCTTTCTTGAAAACCGGCTGTTTGGTATCCCGGTGGATATAGCTCAGCATCCACACATACACACCGGTAGGCTGTACTGCGCCGTTGATGCGGCCATCCCATTTTTCCTGCCAGTTGCCGGATGAAAAGATCAGCTGCCCCCATCGGTTGTACACTTTAAACTGGTAATTGTCTGCTTTCAGCGCATTGTGCGGACGGAAGAAATCATTCAGGCCATCATTGTTGGGGGTGAAGGCAGTGGGAACATCTATAAAACAATGGTCCAGCACGGTCAGCGTTTTCCGGGCGCTGTCGCTGCAGCCGAGGGTAAGATTGGTCACTGTCAGTTTCACTGTATAGTAAGCCTCCCGGTTAATGGTCGGAAAAAGAAAAGGCGGCGGGTCTTCCAGGTTGCTGCTGCCGATCACATCATAGGTCCAGCGCCAGCGGTCGATATTCCCTATGCTGGTATTGGTAACGGCCAGCGCATCTTCCGGGCAGATCACCTTCTCTGTTTCAAAAGATGCTCTCACTTCATTGTCTAATGTAATTACAGTTGAAGCAGTGTCGCTGCAGGTGCCATTGCCTGCCACCAGGCTTATATTATTAGTGCTTGCCGCCGGGAAAACAATGGTATGAGTTTGAGTGGTCACCGGCGGATCATTGTTGAAGAGCCAGTACCAGTTGTTTACATCATGAGCGCCGTTATGGGAGAAAAGAAGGGTATCCCTCAGACATCCGTACAACAGTTGGTATTGAAAATCTGCATTAACGGTATCGGCTGTAGTAAAGGAGAGCACCTGCGCCAGTATGGGCTGGCCGCAGACATCAAAGATGGGGCTGCCGTCAATACCGGGCTGGATAGTGACTGTGTAAGTTCCCCTGGTATAAATGGGGGCAGAGAGTCTTATTGCGATGTATTCTGATTCTCCGTTGATACAGTTGCCTGATGCGCCAATAACGGTAACAGGCGTGGGGCCGCTTACTGAAAAATCAGAACCGGATGCCGTGATACTGGAGCATTGGATCTTTTTGGGATAATAAACCAGGATGGAATCAGGGGTACAGGGTGCTCTGCCAACGCTGTCGGCGAAGATCGGCTGGGGAATAAAATAGTCGAAGGATATTGATTCCCCGTCAGGGATATTGTTTCCGCAGATATCCAATAAAGTGTTGCCGTCGCTGCCAATATTAATAATGAGCTGATGCGTACCGCTTGGTAATGCGGAAGCAAGATTGATCGTTACTTCATCAAAATCAAAGCCGGTAGTGCAGGTAACGGTAGTGGCTCCTATAGCAGCAGTGCCCGATGGCTGCACAGTGAATTCACTTGCACTGGGCGTAAGGCTGCTGCACCTGATCCCCTTATTCAATCGTACAATAAGCGTCTGGCCATTACAATCCGGTTGCACACTTACCATGGCGGGTATTTGCGGATCGGTGATTACGGCAGTACCGCCGCCGAATGACAGGTTATAGCCGCTTTGCCCGTCAGTATAATGGCTTACCATCAGGATGTATTCATGCCCGGCAACCAGGTTGGGCATGGCAGCAAAGGTTGGCGCATTATCAGGAGGGAATGAAGCACATTGTATATAGTTGACCCCTGAGGCTGAGGCCCCGGTATTGCCATAGGTTCCTGCCCAATTACCTGTTACCACCAGCGTTGGATTGGTAAAGATCTCATTTGGATTACGGCCGGTTATATCCCAAAGCTGCCAGTCATAATCCTCATTTGCAGCAAGAGGAGAGATCAGAAAGCCAAGTGTGCCGGATACAAAGCAGGTGAATTTATAGAAGTAGGGATTTTTATTTTGATAATTGGCGGAATTAGGCTGGTCGGAACAGCCGGGAACGAAAATTTCATTGGTACTGCAGAGTGGCACAGTATTTTGCTGAAAAGTGGTGGTTCCGCAAACAGGAAAAGCAGTTGATGGGGTTTGACCCAGGTTGGTACATGCCTGGCCAAATGAGTTGCTGCTGTGCAAAACAGCCACCATCAGTAAAACGATGATATAATATTTCCGTAATAGCTTCATCGGTTAAGGAGCCGGGTTTTCTTCAGATGCAGTTATTGACAAGAATACAGATTAAAATGTTGCCTCATTCAACTCCGCCGTTTGGTCGGGCAGGCATCAGGACAGGCGGTATAATTTGCCCGGTAAAGATACTATCACATTTTGTAATTCGAGGCTAAGGATGGCGGCAGCCACGGCCCCACTCCTGAGGCCGCTTTTCAGGTTGAGCTCGTCAATATGAACCGTTTCTTTTTCTTTCAGTATACTGACAATTATTTTTTCATCCGGCAACAGCTCAATAAACAGCTCTTTTTGAAATTTGCGGGCGCCTTTTTGTGATTTGCCCTGAGCTTGCCGAAGGGTCTGCCAGCCCATTGTTTCCAGCAGATCCTTTGTATCGGCGAGCAGTTGGGCCTTGCTGGTTTTGATCAGGTAATTGCAGCCGGCGCTTTTGGCATCCGTTGTCTTACCGGGCAGGGCAAACACATCTTTGTTATACCCGTTGGCCAGCTCGGCGGTGATCATGCTCCCGCCTTTTATATCTGTTTCGATAACCACTGTTGCATCGCTCATGCCAGCCACGATCCGGTTGCGGCTGGGAAAATTATGTTTATCGGGTTTTGTTTTGATGCGGAATTCGGTGAGCAAGCCCCCGCCATGTTTGATAATGTCTTTGGCCAGTCCCGCATGTTCGGCAGGATATAACTGGTCCAGCCCATGGGCCAGCACGGCAATAGTGGGCAGGCCGTTTTTCAACGAAGCTTTATGGGCAATGGCATCCACACCAAAAGCAAGACCGCTTACAATGGTTACCTGTTGTTCAGTCAGCTCTTTTACTAATTTTTCCGTTACCTGTCTGGCATAGTCGGTATGGCTGCGGGTGCCGATGATGCAAACGATCTTTGAAGCATTCAGGTCTGCTTCACCCTTATAATATAAAAGTGTGGGGGAGTCGTAACAGTTCAGCAGCCGTTTAGGATAATCCTTGTCCGTGAGGAAAAGCGTTTTGATCTTATACTTCTCAATAAATTTTATTTCCTCTTCTGCTGTAGAAAATTCTTTGAATTGTTTGATGGATGCTGCCCTTACCGGGCCAATGCCTTCGATCTTTTCTAAAAAATGTTTTTTCGCATGGAAGATCTCCTCTGCTTCGCAATGTTGCAGCAGGATCTTGGCCTGCACGGGTCCAATATTGGGGACAAGGGTTAAAGCCAGCTGGTACAATAGTTCGTCTGCCATAAGGATAGGCTATCAAAGTAAAAATTCCAACAGGATAATTGTTTGTTTCCACTTTAAATTATAAATCTGATAAATAAAGCCGCAAAGCATCAAGAACATTATTCTTCGCTTCTTTTACAGATTTGCCCTGGGTGATAACCTCCGGGATTTCTTTAATAGTGGCAATATAAAACTCTTCGCCTTTTGTGATCACAATTGTGAGCTTCATTTACTGATGTTTTTCTAAAATTAAGGCAAACTTGTGATTGACCCATGTGACCTTTTTGACTTTACTGACTCACGACTCTCATCTCGGTCCTCCGGTTCTGCGCCCTTCCTTCTTCCGTTTTGTTATCAGCCACCGGTTTTGTTTCGCCATAGCCCTGGGCGATGAGCCGCTGTGCGTGTATGTTTTTGCTGCTGAGATAACTCACCACCGCCTTTGCCCGGTTAATGCTGAGGGTGAGGTTGTCAGCAGGTTTACCTGCATTGTCCGTATGCCCGCTTATCTCCAATTTAAGCGTCGGGTTTTCCTGCAGCAGTTGCAGCAGTTTATTTAATTCGGCCTGCGATTCAGGTTTGAGTTCAAATTTATTTACATCAAAGAAGATATTTTTCAGCACCACGCTGGCATTGGCTTCAATAGGAGAAAGCGGTATGTCTTTCCGGTAAACCGAATCGGGAGAACGGCCGGCCAGTAAATAATTATCAGAATAAAAAAGATAGCCTTTCCGGTTTACGCTGAAGGCATAATCTTTTCCCACCGGAAGTGTAATGAAATAATTTCCGGTTTCATCTGTTTCAGTTTTGCTGATGACCTGTTTGCTTGCCAGGTCGGTCAGTTCGACAGAAGAAGAAAGACCCGTTTTTGTTTTTTTATCGAATACTTTCCCTTTTACCCAAAGTGTTTTAAAGGCCCGGACATTCTCCCGCAGTTCAAAACTGTAAATATCCAGTCCGCCTTTGCTGTCACTGCGGTCGCTGGCATAGTAAGCAGTCTTGCCATCAGCAGCGATGAACAAAGTACCTTCCCGGTCAATAGTGTTGATGGGATAACCCAGGTTCACCGGTGCGGTCCATTTTCCCCATCCGACCGCCTGCCCGACTGAGTCATTCAGGCGGGGATCGTCCGGGCGGGCATCGGGTTGTTTACGTACATAAAATAGATCCTCATCGCCATAGCCCTGCCAGTGCGATGAAGTGAAGTACAATGTCTGGTTATCGGCATGAATGAACGGGCATTGTTCATCCCCGGGCGTATTGATGCCGGGGCCCAGGTTTTCCGGCGGACCCCATCTTCCGTTTGGCTGCAGGTGTGATACATAAATATCGCTGCCACCATAGCCGCCGAAGCGTTTGCTGGTAAAATAAAGATCCCTTTTATCGGGTGACAGGCAAGGCTGCGATTCCCACTGGTCGGTATTGATATTGCGTCCCGGGTTTTCCGGCTGGCTCCACCCACCGGGTGTTTTATAAGAAATATAAATATCACAGGAACCCATTCCATCGGGGCGGTGGCAAGCTGTAAACACCAGCCAGTCGCCGTCAGAGGAAATATTCTGCGCCCCTTCACTCAGCGAAGTATTGACAGCAGTCATGGGTTTTGCAATATCCCACCCGGCACCTGCGGGATCGCCACCTGGTTTTTTTATGCTTGCATAAAAATCCTCGTTGTTTCCGCCAAGCTTGCGGGTAAACACCAGTTCATTTCCGTCAATGGTAAGCGAGGGAAAATATTCTGACTCTCCGCTGTTAATAGCGCCGCCCATATTCTTGGGGGCGAATATATAATTCTTGTCTGGGTTGTTCCTGGCATAGTTAACAGCAAACTCATAGGATCTCCTCCTGGTTTCTGCTTCTTTCAGCCGGGTGGAGTTTTTCGGCGGGGCTTTGGCAAACAGCTCGTTGATGGCAGCCAGCGCTTTTTCAAATTGCCCGAGGCCGGCCAGGTTGTTGGCGTAAGAGAATTTGTAGTTGATGGTATAGTTGGAATCTAGTGCAAACGCTTTTTCATACCAGTTCACACTGCCATTATAGTTTTTAATACTGCCATACACAGATCCCAGCGCCAGGTAAGCATCCACATAATTTTTATCCAGCTCAATGGCCTGCTGCAGCAGCCCGGCAGCGCTGGCATAGTTCTCCGCTTCGGCCCTTTCCTGCGCCTGGTTATACAGCGCCACTGCCTTCTTGTTTACTTTGGAAGGGTCATAGGGCTGGGCAGAGGAAAATGTAAAATGAAGAATTAAAAATGTAAAATATAAAACTGTGCGAAGGGTTTTCATGTAAGAAATTGTCTTTAAATAACGAAACTACTTCAAATTTATTCCCGCTGAAAGAAGAAAATAGTTAAGGAAAAGTTGCTTACGCATAATATTTCAACACAGAGATACAGAGGAAAGGAGGAACACAGAGTTTTTCTTACCAGGTATATTCTCTGTGCAGCTCTATATCTCTGTCCCTCCGTGTTTAAATTCATTCACGGCACATTGACATACTTATGGATCTGCAGGCTCAGTTGCCATTGAGGTTGTTCCTTGATGTAATCAATGATGAGAGGGGTCATCTCCGCCGCTTTATCCCATTCCGGCTGCAGGTAGAGTTTGCAGGAGGAGGAAACCATGCCGGCATATTGTTCCGCCCAATCGAAATCCGATCTGTTGAAAACAACAATTTTCAATTCATGGGCCAGGGGAATGATCTCAGGCAAAGGGGCTTTGAATTTTTTGGGAGAGAGACAGATCCAGTCCCATGTTCCGCTCAGCGGATATGCGCCGGAGGTTTCGATATGTGTTTTCAGCCCTGTATTCCTTAATTCATTTGTTAGTTCATCTAAATTATGCATCAGCGGTTCCCCACCGGTAATGACAACTATTTCTGCCGGGTTCTTTCTAACCTCCAACATTAAACTTCGGACATCAAATAAAGGGTGTTTAGAAGCATCCCAGCTTTCCTTCACATCACACCACACACAGCCCACATCGCAGCCGCCGAGACGAATAAAATAAGCAGCCCTGCCCTGGTGAAAACCTTCACCCTGCAGCGTATAGAAATGCTCCATTACTGGTAGCTGATTGCTCATAGTTTATAGCTCAAATGACAGGGGCAAAAAATAAGATCCTATTGAAGAAAAGAACCAAGAACCGAAGAAACAAGAACCAAATAAAATTTAAATCAAAAAAATCAAACCCGCAGTCACCGTAAGAACCCGGCCCCTACTTTTTACCCCGATGTTGACTTTGTGAATTGAATATTTTTCTCTGTTTATTTGTTTCTTGTCATTTGTATCTTGGCTCTTTTCTTCCAATCAGTTCTTCATTTTGCAGGAAAGAAAAGTGTTTTTCAAAAGCGCGGCGATCGTCATCGGCCCCACACCGCCGGGTACAGGTGTTATCCAGGAACATTTCGGTGCAACACTGTCATACTGCACATCACCTTTCAGCCTGAACCCGCTTTTCCTGCTGCTGTCCTCTACTCTTGTAATTCCCACATCGATCACCACGGCCCCCTCCTTCACCATACCGGCTGTTACAAATTCAGGCCTGCCCAATGCAGCCACAATGATATCAGCCTGCAAACAAAGTTCTTTCAGGTTTTTTGTATGCGAATGACAGATGGTAACGGTACAGTTTCCGGGATTGCTGTTGCTGCTGAGTAAAATACTCATGGGCCTTCCCACAATATTGCTGCGGCCCAGCACTACGGCATTCCTGCCTTTTGTTTCTACTTTAAAATGTGCCAGCAGCAGCATGATGCCATGCGGCGTGGCGGGAATAAAAGAAGGAAGACCCTGCACCATCTTACCAATATTCACCGGGTGGAAACCATCCACATCTTTATCCGGATCTATGGCATTGATGACATCGCTTTCCCGGATATGTTTGGGCAAGGGGAGCTGCACCAGGATGCCATCCACATCGGGGTCGTTATTCAGTTCCTCCACTTTCTCCAGCAGCCTTCCGGATGGCACATCATTTTCAAAACGGACCAATGTTGATTTGAAACCGACTTCTTCACAGGCTTTTACTTTGGCAGCCACATAGGTTTCGCTGGCGCCGTTGTTCCCGACCAGTATCGCTGCCAGGTGCGGTATCTTTTTTCCTTCGGTTGCCG
>JANNUI010000591.1:0-4381 GCA_031395125.1 Chitinophagaceae bacterium
GTTACCGGTTTTGTGCGGTCCCGGACAACCTGGGCACTGAAGTTTCTCGTATAGTTCAGAAAGGAATTTATTTCTTCGACCTTATTCTCCAGGACAGCTATGCCGGTATATTGTTCCCTGAACTTATTGACCGCTGCTTTATTGGTCTTTTCATCTTTCCCCGGCAGCAACTGGTATTTTACGGCCTGTTCGGCCAGGTGCCGGGTAAAGTCATTGCCATCATAAAAAATGGAAAGGGTGTCCCTGGTTGCAGGAAACCGTAATTCGTAGTAAAAAAAGGTTTTTAGCTCCCTTACCGGGGTAGCAAACTCAAAAAGTACGGCCTCGATCGCATAACTGCCATCAAGGGTAAAAATATCCATATTGGGCAAAGATGAAAAACTATTGGGTTGGCTTAAGTAAAGGGCAAAAGGTAGGTGATCAGCAAAAATGACCGTATCGTTGAGCTCAATTTTTTGCGCACAGAGTGAAACGGAGAGACCCAGGTAATGGATGAGCAGAAATCTTTTCAAGGTATTAGGTTTGTATTAAAAATATTCAATACCCATAATGCCGGGAAGGGGTAATTATTAGAAACTGATTTTTTTTCTGACCATATATTTGCTAAGGTCCCTTTATTTCCCCAACAAATCCTTTGAAGTGGTCTTCGACAACTCAACGGGTGATGCAGCCTTTGGCTCATCTTCAAAATTTACATCCACCCGCAGCGCTTTCAGACCCGATACACCCTGCAGGTCTTCAAGATCATGTTTTTCAATACCGGGTTTCAGCAGACCCTGACCTTGAAGGAACTCGATATACTCGGTGTATTCGGCGGCATCTTTTGCCTGTGTATAGATGATGGCGATCTTTCCCGGCTGGGTGATGCGTTCACTGGTATCTTTAATATGGGCTTTGTCGATCCGCTTTTTCACGATCTCGTAGCGAACGTTATAGGTGCCGTCCACATCAAATTTTCTTTCCTCGGTACGGAAGGTAACAGCCAGCGGCTGGCCGAAAGAAAGTATCAATTGGGTGGTGCGCATCGGGTGGCTGAGTTCTGCCTCCAGCTGGTGGGTCTTTCGTGCTGCCTTGGCCAGCACGGTCAGTTGCCACATCTTCAGGTTGTGCAGGTATATCTCATCAAATTTTTTGCGCGGGGTAATAGACTGACCGAGATAAATATTGAACTCCAGCCCGTCGGTAACATAGCGTTCAAAATAATGCGGGTACACTTTCTGTGCGGAGAGCTGCTCCCGGTCGATAAAGCGGGACAGCGTTTCGTTGATGCGGGTCACACTGGTTTCGTATTCCTTGCGGTGTTGGTACTGCATGCCCGTCTGCGGATCGAGTGAGGAAAAATAATGTTCTATCTCATTCTTCAGGGAAGATTCTGTGCCGTGCAGGTGGTTGAAGACCGACAGTACCTGCGTCTTCATAAAATCGTTGATGCTCATTTCTTCTTCCGATTGCAGGGTATCGGATGCAGCCATGATGAACCGGTCCATCTTGAATTCCAGTTCCTGCAGCAGCGGAAAATTCAATTGCGACTGAGCTTTCTTCACTACCCCCAGGGCAAGCTCTAATTGTTCCAGTATATCTTTTTGAATGGCACGGGACCGTTCGGTAGAGGAGTTGCGGATGTCCAGTGCGGCATACAGGGGCCATACATCATCAAAAGTGATGCGCTGTATATGGGCTTCTTGCTTTTCATGCAGGTTGACGATATAATCCAGGGCAACTTCGGTGAACTTCCACTCTACGGCAGGCTGCACGGCGGTAAATTTTTTCTTGATCACCTTATCCACATCATTGTTCAGTTGCTCCAGACTTTTTTCCAGGCCAAGTGTGAAAAGCGGGATGACCCCCTCTACCCGGTTGATATGGGCGGGTTGCAGTTGCCCCGGCACTTTTGATACGATCTCCAGCATACCTATCAGGTTTTTGCCCTGCTTCAGCGGGCAGATGATGAGGCTGCGGGCCCCTTCCCGGTGATAGTATTGCAGGCACTGCACATCTGCCAGGCTTGCTTCATTCAGCGTTTCAAAAAGCAGGGGCTGGTTATTGTCGCGGAAGAGCAGCTTGCAGTAGTCGCTGATCTCATCTTTTTCAGCCAGGGAATGCATATTGCGGAACAGGATGCTGTTGGTATTGTGCAGGTCAGAATACACATAGTGCCCGTTGATCTTAAAGAAAGGAGTGATACCGATGCCCAGCCCTTTGATACAGATCAGGCTTTGGATAAATGTTTCCAGTTCGGCATAACCTTCAATGTCTGAGAAAGCATCGAAGTGCAGCAACTTGTTTTTTATTTCGGCGATCACTGCCTGTTCCGTCACATCGTTGATACGCATTACCACCAGCCCTTCAAAAACGAATTGATCCAGTGGGATAAGGTGCATCAGCTCTTCCAGTTTCATCATCCGGTTCGATTGCCGGTCCATCACGGAGGCCGGCAGTTTGGGCATTTCGCCCAGCGGTCTTACTTCAATAAAACGGGTATCAAGCCGCAGCTCCATATACCGGGTGAGTCCGCTGGTCTCTTCGGTGTAAGGATAGATAGAGCGGTAAGCATCGGAGGAGCTGACACCCATGTATTTTTTGAGAATAAGGCCAAATGCGGCATTCAGTTTCTCCTGGCTCAGACTTACGCCGACCTGTTTTTCCGGCACCATGATCTCATTGGTACCCGGTTTAATCAGGTTTTTTTTGAAAGTGGGGGAAACATATACCGCCTCGAAACGGAAAGGCATCGAAATGCCGTACATGAAATTGGTGGTGGTGGGCGGGAAAACGGCCGACAGCAGTTCCTCGATCAGCTCCGTGTGGGGATGAAGTGTTTCCAGGTCGGTAATGGGTTCCATCAGTTCGGGATGTGACTGAAACTGCGCCACTACCTGGCCATACAATTTCTGCATACCGGGGTTGCCTTCCCTGATATTTTTTTTAAGCGCTTCCACCAGCGGTTTGAAGGAGAGATAGCTGTTGAAAGCATGTTCATCATAAAGTAGATTTCCGTCCTGCATGGTTCATGTTTTATTCCGGTAAAATCAATAGTTGACAATGCCTTACATCACTACTTCGCTAAAGCTTTGTAGTGCAAGTAAAATTAAAAAATAAAAGCCCTGCTGCTGCAGGACTTTTATCAGGTATAAATAAAAATTGGTCTGTTTATCTTCTTTTGCGCCCAAAACTGAGCCCTATTTTGGCCTGGATGGTAAAATAGGCATCATTGTCTTCCGGGTCGCCCCGCTGGTCGCCGGGCAGGGGTTGTATGTCGCTTGCATTGATCTCATTTCTCCGGAAATAGAGTTGCTGTGCAATGGCTGCCTGAACGGCCGGGAGGTAGTTAGGGAAAAGGCTCGCATCAATATAATCCGTGCTCGCATCATCCAGGTAATCAGTAAAGAGTTTACGGTGAACCAGTTCAAGCCTGGCATTCAGGCTTGAGGTGATCTCATACCTGAGGCCCAGCCCGCCCAGCAGGTTCAATTGCCGGAGACGGTATGGTTTCCTGTCCGGGTATTCGGCCATACCCTGTCCTTCCAGTCGCAATGGCGCCAGTGCAAACCATTGACCGGCAAGATTAGCTTCAGGGTCAAAAGAGTAATAGCCAACACCAATGACTGCATAAGGAGAGAACCGGGGCGGGTCATCGTCATTATAGTTTTTAAAGAAAAGGGGGTGGATCTCAATAGCTACCTGCACTTCGGCTATTTTGCTGCGGAAGCTGAGGTTTCGTTCATACCGGCCGGCGGTGGAAGAGGCCACATTTTTCAGGATGCTGTCATAACCTATCACCTGTCCGAATGTTCCTTCAATTCTTCCGCCGATGGCATTCCTGTACATGGCCATAATGTAGGCGCCGTAACTGGGTTTTGCTGTTTTCCAGCGCAGGTCCTTGATAAAGTTCTTTCCGATGCCCTTTTTGCCACCCAGGTCGGTAAAGGAGTTCATCACGCCGCCGCTGACACCAATCTCAAATACCACATCGCTTTCATAGTATTTGTTATTATAATAATAGTATTGGGCTTCCAGGGGTTGGCTGAGTACGATACAGGATACCAGCACAAAAGCAAATTTTTTTCTCATCCTCTGTAAAAATTTTATCTCAAATAAAAAAATCAGGCTTTACAGAGGGGCTGGATCGGAAAAATGGTTGGTAAATGTATTGATTTATAGGGAATGAAAAAGTTTAAAAAACGGTTACCCGGATGTGAAAAAAGGCTCAAAAAAAACCGGCGGATGCCGGTTTGAATAAAAGAGGCATAAAGGAACCTACCGGATCTTCACCGCATTCAGCACTTTCTGCAGCGACTGGTTCTGCAAACGGATGAAGTAAGCCCCCGAAGGCAGGTTATCATCATAAATGTCAATATTATAGGTGCCTGCAGTGTATTGT
>JANNUI010000029.1:0-2482 GCA_031395125.1 Chitinophagaceae bacterium
CTACTTTGATCCCGGGTATATTGGCGTATAAACTTTCAAAAGCAGTGGAGTGCTGAGCGCCCAACTGTCCTGCAGAGCCGTTAGGTCCCCTGAAAACGATCGGGCAACTGATCTGCCCGCCGCTCATTGCCAGCATTTTGGAAGCGGTGTTGAGAATTTGATCTAAAGCCAGTACAGCAAAGTTCCAGGTCATGAATTCCAGTATGGGACGAAGGCCGTTTTGCGCAGCGCCGACCCCTACTGCAGTAAAACCCAGCTCAGAGATCGGAGTATCTATCACTCTCTTTGGGCCAAATTCAGCCAGCATGCCCTGGCTCACTTTGTAAGCCCCGTTGTACTCCGCTACTTCCTCCCCCATTAAAAAAACCCGTTCGTCCCTTCTCATTTCTTCCGTCATCGCTTCACGCAGGGCTTCCCGGAATGCAATTGATCTGGCCATTTCTTTATTTTTTACTCGCCTGCCGTATCCGCCGGCTGGCGGAGAAGGCAGCTTGCTCTTCATATTTTTAATAAAGGCGAGGCAAATTTAAGTGGGAAAGCGGATAAAACCTAAAAGCTTATAACATCAAAAAGAGGCTGTCCCTTTTGGGACAGCCTCTTTCTTCACCAATAAAATGATTACGTATTACTCCCGACATTTCTCAATCATAGCTTTTACTCTTGGACTTTCAACATCCAGATTAGCAACATCAGCGGTATTAGGATACATTGCTTCCAGTTTTCTCTGCATACAGCTGCAATAATCCTCTGCTTTTGACCTTTGCATACCTTTTCTTTCAGCTTCATCTGCACAGTTATCAACAAATACTTTTACATCACTTGCTGACCAACTTCCACCTACATCATCCGTGTTCCTGTCATCACTGGTTTTTTCCTTGTCGTCAGTGTAGTCGGTACTTTTTGTATCCTTGTCTTTTGCATCTTCATCCTTGTCACGGTAATCATCTTTGTCGCGGTCAGACCGGCGGTCGTCCCTGTTTACTTTGCCTTTATCATTGTTACAGGCTGCAAACAGGCTGACAGCCAGGAAAAGAATTATCAACTTTCTCATGTGGTTAATTTTTAATGGATAAATCGAAACAGCGAAACAAATTAGCCAAAGTTCTTTGAACCGGAAAATTAATTATCCATGTGCAGTGTCTCCATTTCAACTCTGAACAGTAAGTATTAAACCACAGAGACACCGGGAACACAGTGTCACACAGAGTTGTCTCCCTGTTTCTTTGTGTACTCAGTGCCTCCGTGGTTAAAAAAACAAACTGAGACATTAACTATTCCTGGTCGATGGAATAAGTACCACTCTGTACTATTATTGGAGCCCCATCTTTCTCAGGCATTCCTTTCCAAGGTCAAGGCCCTCCTGCTCTGTTCCCCTTGTGTTCATTACATCGTAAGAAGAATATCTTTTTTCTAATTGTTCAAGGACGCAGCTGCAATACTCGGTCTTCTTTTCTTTTCCCATACTTGCGCCGACAGACTGATCGCAAACATCCATCCATTGCTGTTTGTCTGAACGGGACCAGCTGCCGCTGTTGTCATCCTCACTGGTCTTTGTAATACCGGCCATACATGCTTCGCCTGCTGCTTTTCCTTCCTCCTCCGTGCTTTTTCTCTCCAGTTCGTCATAGGAGGAGTATTTATCCTGGAATTTGCCCAGCAGGCAGGAACAGATACTGTTCATCTGGTCATCAGTCAGGTCTTTGCCCTTTAAGGTCTTCTCACATTCCCTGTTAAAGGTGCTTTCATCGCCGGCAGTCCACTTATCCCGGCTGTCGCTGTCTTTGTTGTCTTTGCTGTCTTCATCCTTGTTGCGGTAATCGTCCGTTTCACGGTCTGAACGGCGGTCGTCCCTGTTTACTTTGCCCTTATCATTGTTACAAGCTGCAAAAAGGCTGACAGCCAGGAAAAAAATGATCAGCTTTCTCATAATGGTTGATTTAAAATGATCAATGGTCAATTTGCCATTGCAAAACAAATTAGCCAAAGTTTCAGTACCGGGAAAATTAATTGACCCTAACTTTTAAACATTGTAGACTGCCTGCATAAATGATTGAAGCTTTCCTGCATCCAGCCTCCCTTCCGTTCTCACCCCGCTGCAAATATCCACTGCAAAAGGCTGCACCCTGCGAATGGCATCTGCTACGTTACCGGCATGCAGGCCCCCTGCCAGAAAAACCGGCACTGCAACAGCCTGCACAATGCTTCGGCTGATCTCCCAGTTGTGGGTATTGCCGGTTCCGCCCAATGTTTTCGGAACCGCTTTGGGGTTACCGCTGTCAAGCAGAATGGCATCCACCTCCTCCTGCACCCGGAGGGCCTGCTCTACACTTTCCTCCCCCGTCACATGTATCACCTGCACGATCCGGATATGCGGAAGGGCTTCCCTGATCTGCAGATAACTGCCGGTTTTGAGTTCGTCCACTATCTGAATGGTGCTGGTATGCACTTTTTTTACATGATGGATGAGTCCGGCAGCCGATTG